>MKSX01000023.1 GCA_001897445.1 Alphaproteobacteria bacterium 33-17
AGAAAAATCCTGGGCTTCCTCAACCCTCAAAAATTAATCCCTAACTTATTAATAAATCGTTGCACTACTATCTAGAATGTACCAAGATTTAATAATTACACATGATATTAAGGGTTGTATTTTTATTAAATAAATGCAACTATATAGTTATAGTAAAATTGCACTTTCGCTATTTGATATATTAAATACGTAATTACGAAGAAGCTTATGAATAACCAAAGCTACAGAAATACTTTATCTTTTAAGTTTACAACTTATTTTGTACTAATGTGTATCTTACTATGCTTAATCACTATTGTTGCAAGCAGAGTCTTAATATTCAGCGAAGTAAAAACACGCTACATGCGCAGACATCTGATCGAGGTTGAACACTTTAAAAGATACCTAGATGAAATAGTAGGAGATATTGAAGTTGCGGCAGGTGCTTTAGCAAATCTGTACGAAAACACTACTAATACTCAAGAATATAAAAACTTGTTAAAACCAATTTTGAACTCTAAATTACTTCCAATGTATGTTGAAAGCGGCGGAATATGGCATCATGATAAAGAATCTTCAAATAATATATCATGGTCACGAGAAAAAAACGACTCAATTTCGGTTGATTTAAATCTAAATTCCAAAGATTATATTAACGATGAATGGTTCGCACCAAATCAATTTAATAATAACAAAAACTGTTATTGGTCTGCTGTTCATAAAAGCGTCAAAACTTCAAATAACATTATAACCTGTAGCTTCCCTATCAAACACAATGGAATTACACAGGCGTCTGCCTCACTTAATATTAATATCGAAAAATTTCAGGATTTCTTAAAATCCTCAAAAACAGTACTAGACGGCTACACACTTATAGTTGATCGCAATAACAGCATCATTACTTTTCCCGCAAATATGCTTAACTTAGATAAAAAATATATTTCATTAGAAGAGATTAAAGATAACTTTAAAGATTTTGAACTGATTTATTCAAATCTTTCTAACATCAACAATGATAAAATTAATCTAGCAAAGAATATTAATTTAAATGACTTTGATCAAATTGTAAAAAAAATCACATCGCCTAAAATTTCTCTTAAAGACGCTTACTTAATAGCCACTAACATTATTATAAATGAACGAGACAAAGACAAAATAGCAGAACCGATAACATTTGAAACGCTTAGTGAATCCTTATTAAAGCAAACATCATATGTAACTATCGTAGAAATGCCTCGCACAATGTGGAAATTTGTGATGGTGACACCTTTAAAAGCGATTGAAGGTTACTCCGATACAATGGCATGGAGACTAGGCTTAACATTGCTTACCGTTATAATAATAATATTTACAGGCTTTTTTATTAAAGTTAGAAGGTATTTAATCGACCCAATTTCTGACATTATATCAAAGCTTAAAAGTAATCATTTAAATAATGAAGTATGCTATTTATCCGAAGAACGAAACGATGAGTTAGGACAAATTGCATACTGGTATAACAGGCGCACAAAAGAATTAATTGAGGCAAAAAAAGAGTCAGACTATCAAAATAATACTAAACGAGACTTTTTGGCAAATACATCCCATGAACTTAGAACACCACTTAACAGTATCATAGGAATGACTGACTTACTGATTGTAGGCAGTAAAGATCAGGACACCATAAAAGGACTAAATATTATCCTGGAATCCTCTCAAAGCCTGCTTGAAATTGTAAATGATATTCTGGATATCTCAAAAATAGAATCAGGTAGCGTGATACTGGAAAGAGTAGCATTTTATCTTAATTCAAATTTAAACAAAGTTATAATCCCTTTAATTCCCCTTGCTGATCGCAAAGGTTTAATGGTTAAACAAAATATGCAAATTCCGTATAACATGGTAGTTTGGGGTGATCCTTTAAGGCTCAACAGGATTTTTATGAATTTAGCTGCCAATGCTATAAAATACACCGAAAACGGCACTATAAAATTTAGTTTAAAAACCAGTGTCGATGGAAACAAAGTACTTTTAACAATAATAGTTGAAGACACTGGCATAGGAATGACCGAAGAACAAAAAGGTCGCATCTTTTCAAAATTTGCCCAAGCTGATAATTCAATAACGCGTAAATATGGCGGCACAGGCTTAGGGTTAGCTATAACCAAGCAGCTAATAGAGATGATGAACGGTACAATTAAAGTTGAAAGTATGTACGGCGTTGGAAGTAAGTTCATAGTCAATATACCTTTGGATATTGCAGATGAAAAATCTGTTACCGACAAAGATCTGCAAAGGGATGTTATCCCAACAGGAACTCTGGATTCTAAAACAGTCAAAATCCTAATAGCTGAAGATCATGCACTTAATCAGGTATTTGTAAAAAAACTTATGGATATTCTGGAAATCCCTAATATTCATATCGTTGATAATGGAAAAGAAGTTGTAAAAGCGTTTAATGAAGGTAATTTCGATATAATAATTATTGACGGTCATATGCCCGAAATGAGCGGCTATGATGCCATAAAACTTATCAGGGAAATTGAAGAAAAAAACAAAACGCCAAGAATTCCTATTGTAGCAATGACAGCAAATGCCATGATGGGCGAAAGAGAGAGGTTTATAACCTTAGGCGCAGATGAATATATTAGCAAACCTGTTGATCGTAAAACATTTATTAAAATAATGTCCAGATGGATTAAGTTCGGCAATCTTTCAAGCAATCCACATAATACCAGCCAGAATGTTGTAGAGAGCTTGGATAAAAACCTGCCAGTTTTAGAAACATCAGTACTAGACAGTTTCTTTGCTGACAAAAGCAACCATAGCGCTGAAGTTAAAGAGTTAGTAGACATATTCAATGAACAAACGCAATTACATTTGCAAAAACTTTCGACTTTACTTATTGATGGCGAGTCTAAGGAATGGAGGGAAATCTCGCATTTAGTCAAAGGTGGAGCAGCAATTATAGGCGCAAGGAAGCTTGCTGGAATAGCTGCAATTTCTCAGAAAATGGAAAACTCAAATAAAATTGACCGAGAAAATGTATTTAAAGAATTGCAAGATGCCTATAAAGAGGTATCATTAGAACTAAATAATTTAACAAACTCTAAACAGGAAGGAACAGAATAAATGAGAATAGGCACTGACGACATGGTACTTATTGCGGAAGATGATCCGATAGTCAGAACTGTAATTAATAAAACGCTTGGTGGGATAATTAAAAATGCATTTGTCACAGATGGTGCTGAGCTTATAACAAAATACAAAGAAATCTTGCCGGATATTTTAATTCTTGATATACATCTTCCAAACAAATCCGGACTTGAGCTAATTGCTGAAATTAAAAAAATAGACCCAGCTGCTTATATAGTCATGCTCAGTGCTGATAGCTCTCGTGAAAATGTGATTAATGCTATGTCAAAAGGAGCAGTAAACTTTTTAACAAAACCATTCACAAGGCATAAGCTTCTTGAAGTCATAAATAACTGCCCGACTATATCAAAACAATACGAATAATATAGTGAATTAAGTTGAGTTTTGCACAGAAATAACGAGCGATATGTAGAAAAATCTACATAAGCAAGGAAATGACGCATACAAACCTAAACTTAAAAAACTATAAAAGAAGGATGCATTTGATACATCCTTCTCAAATATTAGATTTATGCAACAGCTGCTGCTGCTTCAGCACGTTTCGCTTCTTGCCTCATTTTCTTTCTTTCTTCTAATGTTCTATGGCAATATTTTTTTGCAAGATCCTCGAGGCAGTCTTTGGGTATTGCAACATTAGCAGTATAGGTTAAATCTTTAATTGCCTTAAGATCTTTTACAAACTCTTTATTTGTTTTGTAACAGCTATATTGCTTGTTAAATAATATTGGCTTATAAAAACCAAGTTTACGTGCACCATACATACCAATGTCTTTAATAAGTCTAAATCCGCCTTTTACCCATGCACGCGGTCTAAACCAGTCAAGGTCTGAATCCATTCTCGAGAGTAAATCTTGCGTCTCAGAAATAGCTATAATTTTATGTTTGTTTACAGCCGTAGATACTTCTTTGGTATTTGCCAATACATCTTTAAACTTACGAAATAAAAACGAACCTTCTGCAATCTCACCTTGTGTTCCAGTTAAAGCATTTACCAAAGATTCTTTGTGAGAGTAACCCTTATCAAGCAAATCTTGAAGATTTGACATTGCTGCGGATGTTTCCCTTCCTTTCTCTATTTCACCATATACAGCCTTCTCAATCTTTTCTCTACCAAACAGAGTCTTATCCTGCATAATTTCTTTCAAATTATGCATAGCAAGTTCAATCATCAAATAATTAGTATACTTAGAAATATCTATTTTCTTGAGGATATTGTTTACATCTACTGCATTACCAGTAGCAACAGCAGCATTTAAAATTTGAAAGTCTTTGAAATTAATACCAAATTGCTTTTGAATTATATTTTCAATATCTGCTACTGACTTACATTTTGCAAAATTGCGTATCAATGATTTAATAGAATCACTAGCCTTTTTAGGATTTAAATCAATTGCATTTTTAATGTTATTTTTGATATCAGCATCCATATGTGCAACATCAATATTCATTGATGCAGCAAGTGCATAAAGCATATCATCTTTGGTAACGCCTTCAAAACTATATTTAAATACCGCTTCCATATCAAATTTCAGAATGCTATTTAACAAATTCTTGAATGCTTTTGTTTGCATAAGCGTCACAATTGTTTCTTGCATAACACTATCAGCAATATTAGTTATCAAATTTTTAATATTAAACATTCCATTAATCGCTGTATTATTCCCCTCTAATTTTGAAAAGAGGTATCCAGCTAAAGCAAGATTTCCATGTTCATAAGCATTAAATAACTCACCAGCGTTAATGCCTGAAATTTTGAAAAATAATGCCCTAAGCCTATCCTGCAAGCTTAAATCCCTTGGGTTATTATTTTTTACAGACATAATAGCTTTAAGAGCCTGAGCCAAATCGGCGGCAGCGTGATTTGTTGCTCCTACAATAATAATCTTTGGCAATAATTTAACTGCCAAGTAATTCATTACTTCATCATCTGATGAAAGTACACTGATTTCTGTAATTACGTTAGCTATATCAAACACACCATTAATTGATCCAATATCCAACTTAAGATCTTTATTAAATGCACCATTTGTCAGCGCTTTCATATCATCAGCAAGTATGGTAACAGACTTTAAGTTAGGGGCGATAACTTTAAATATATCCCTAAATCCTTCAAATAGTTTTGCGGCAAACATTGTAAATAATTGTATATCAGACTTATCCTTGAATTTATTATTGAGCTTCTTATCTGACTTCATTAAGCGGAATACTATTTCATTAAATAGCTCTGAATTATTACCAATAATAACACTAAGTGTTCCTATATAATCAAATGATTTTAAAGTATTCTTGTTTTCGTTATTAGTAGTTTCAGCGATAATTTTAGAAATACCATCCCCGATTAATTGATTAATTTTATTCTTAAAACTGTCAGAACTAAGTATTGCAATTAATGAGGAAGGATTTGAAAGCACACCCGCGAATTTCATGACTTTATCATTCGCCAAGAAAAATGGGGTAATTTCTAACAATTCATCTGGCTCTACCAATAAACTTAAATTTAATTTTCTGAGAACTTTAATATGAGCTTCCAGTTTTTTAATAACTTTTAATTCTTCTGGTGTAGTTGCTGGATCTTTTTTCACCTTATCAATTGCTTTTAATAGCTTTCTTATCCTTAAATAACTTTTAATGTTATAAAACAATCTTAAAAATCCAAATATAGCATTAGCCATATTAAATAATACTTTAATAACAAGTTTCAAATCTATTGGGTTTATAAGCCTAGCTTGAACTGTGTTTAGTTCTTTTTTCAATTGACCTATATAGCCTCTTAGATGCTGTCTTGTCATACGGATATTATGATTATTTGCAGAGTCAATATCCCTTGCAACATTTATGATATCATCGTGAAGTTCTTCGATATATTTAGCTTTATTTAGATTTCCAAATGGATCAATGTTATTATCAAGAGACTTACGAATGTTTGTTGCACTAAAACGCGCAAGATTTGAAAGCCTGTTAATTTTATATTTTTCTCTACCCTTAAAATATTTCTCATACATATTTTCAGAATTAATATCTTCTGGTGAGAATTCCAATGCATCTTTTGCCTTATACATATTATTCACAAATAACATTCCATAAGGCTTAACGTGCTTTTTAAGTCCGCGCGCTCTACCCATACCTTGTGCAAGTTGGCTTGGGTTCAGAATTGCAGAACTTTTATCTAATGCTATAGCAAACACGTTATCAAGATTCTGATCGTTCCATCCTTCCGTCTTTTGGTTAGATATTACTATTGAACCAAAATGCAGCATATAGTTATCTTTAACCACTGAACTGTAGTTATTGTAGACTGGATTATAAACAGTGAAACCTGCCTCTTTTTGAAAAAGCGAATCTAAATCTCCACCAACAAATTCTTGCGCACGAGCATCAGTTGCTTTTTGTGTCGGATCTTTTAAATTGATAACCCTTTCCTTCATTTCGTTGAAACTACGATTTACATCACATTTATAATCACTACCTTCAAAGCTGCCAAAATGCATCATCATGATATTTTGATTAGCAAACCTGTCTAAAGTTGTCATGTCTGCTAGATCTACAGTAACGTAATCACCACCAAACTCACTTTCACCATGTGCTGATTTAGTAGACAGCCCACATTTAGTATACAAATCTTGATCTAACCAGCTACATTTTGCTAAATCAACTCTGTAGCCCTTTTTAGAACCTTCAATATAAATCTTTATTAAATCAAGAGTAATTTGCGCAAGAGACTCAGCACCCTTAGCATCAATACCACTTTTGTTATATTCTTGGTGATAAGTATACCATGCTGCAATTTGCTTAAGATTTTGTTTACCCACTTTATTACATACATTTTCAAGTTTACTAGATAGTTCGGCAGGGTCTTCATTTCTTAATCTGTCTAGTTCCACTACATCAATTTTAAGTAGCTTACACATAATATGATCAATAATGAGCTTACGGCTATTATTAAACATTATTTTGCGGCTTTTAATATTTAAAGAAGTTTTAATTTTCGCTTTTGCTATTACCTGCAAATCTTCTGGAAGTGAAGCAACTGCTTTATTTAAATTATCTTCCATTTCATTATTATGTAGCGTATCCCAATCTTTTTTGACGTTAGAATCTACTGGTCTTACTAAAAAACCTATAAGTGGAAGACCTTTAGATATTTGCTCAATTTCGTCACTTCTTGAGTTATACTGACTGATCTTACCGTTACTAATTTTATTCATATACTGAATATTTTTGTTATGCAGCATATCATTAAAAGTGAGGTAAGTATTCACCATGTCTTCATGAGAATCTGTAATCACCAGGGTTTTTCTGTTTTGCATAACAGGAACAACGTTGCGCCTTAAGTATTCATCAACTACCTCCGTTTTTTGCTCATCTGACATAGCTGAAGTATCGGGAATTGAGTAGAAATTTGCATCTGTAGATTTTTTATAAAGAACCTTTTCTTGCATCTGCTCAGCTAATGCTCTTGCCGGATCTGCAACATCTGGAGTAATAGAATCATATACAGCAAGGCATGTTGAATCATATATATCATTAGCAAAATCAGCAATTTTTTTACCAATCGAGCGCTTTTTATCTCTTGCATTTTTAAGGTCTCTTTTTTTTGCAGCAGTATTTTTTACCTTAGAAGTCTCAAATTCAGTTGGAACAGCATATCCACCTTCAATTTTCTGCTTCATTGACATTTTAACTAAAGCTTTATTACCACAGATTTTAAATGTCTCTTTATCAGGAGTCGCTGTTAGGAACATACATTTAAATTTTTTCGATAATTCCTTAATTTTTGCTGCAAAACCACCTGAATACATAGCTTTATGCTGTTCGTCAAATGATACAAATAAATCTTGCGAAGTACCCATAACATCATCAATTCTGTTTTTAAGGATTTCATTCCATGAAGATACAACAATCTTAGGTCTGTCAGTTTTTTTCATATCAGTGAAAAGTGTTGGATTTTCTGGAGCCTGACCTGCTTCAGTTTTTGGCAATCTAATGATTTTATCAGTTACATTTTTAGGAAGTAAACGTGGGAGATCCTTTCCACAAAACTGCTCTACTAAGCTTCCGCCAGGTACTGTAAAACAGCTGTTAACGTTTGACATATATAATACCAGCATCCAAACAGCCTGAGTATATGTTTTACCAGAACCTGTTGGAAGGGCAATTAACATGCTATCATCTGAATCGATATTCTTAAGCATCTCACCTAAGTTAGCAATGTGCATGCTATATAAGTCAATCTTATCTTCGCCACCAATTTTTATTGTCTCATTATAGAAATCAGTTAACTTAACACCAATTTTATTAGTGCCTTTATCATCTTCAATAACCAGATCTTTTGATGATAAAATTTTTAATTTTTCATCAGCAGTATACTGAGTTATAGGTTTGATATTAGCAACGTTTTCAGCATATGCACCATTTGGGGAAGTAAAGCTAATCTTTCTTTCACCATTAACAACGTTAACAGTTACCTGAACATTTTCACCAAAAAGGTTAACAATACCTGTTACAGGATTTTTCATAAATTCTTTGAATTTTGGCTCAGAATTTAAAAATTCCATTGATAAATAGCCATAATATACAGAAGAACCGTAATTTTTAATATTATCACGTGCCGTAGTAGATAAATGATTAACCATAGTAAAAAACCGCAAATAATTAAATTATGCACATATTTTAATCTATAATTAACTTTTTGTCAATATTTATTTGCAATTTACCGAAAGGCTAAAAAAATACTATTAAAATAGCTCTTTTTCTATAATTTCCAGCAATTTAACATTAGTTTTAGTGCATATCCAGGCGCTATCACTTAAAACAAAATGTTTAGCCCCAGATACAGGCGATGAAAGCCAGATTTGCATGGTAGGCGCGTGTTTATTTATTACATACGTACCGCTATCTGTTTCAATATACAGCACACCGTTGTTACAATCGCTATCAAGCTCATATTCGTCACATTTATCAGATATTTCAGCGATTAATTTAGATGCAATTTTATCAAATTCAGCTGTATTCATTTTCTTTTTCCTGTTTTATAAGATACTCTGGAACCACCTGACTTATAATGGATTTTATTTCAAAATCAACCTTAGAATTTAATATACTGTCGCTCAGCTTTACCCAATCTAAACGCAAATTATTTTCCACCTTTGAAAGCATAATATCCTTATGGCTTGTAGGAATAAGCTCTTCATTTTGATAGAATAATTCTTCATATAGCTTTTCTCCTGGTCTAAGTCCAGTAAATTTGACCTCAATATCCTCTCCTGGCTTAAGCCCTGCCATTTTTATCATCCTGATAGCTAAATCATATATTTTAACTGGCTCTCCCATATTTAAAACAAAAATACTACCGCTGTTTTCAGGGTGATGACTAGCAATTGACGCAGATTCAAGAACCAGCCTTACAGCCTCTTTTACGGTCATGAAATAACGTATAATATTAGGATGGGTTACAGTAATAGGCCCCCCTCTTCTGATTTGATCTTCAAATAGTGGAATCACTGATCCACTCGATCCCAAAACATTACCAAATCTTAAGGTTATAAAAACAGTTTTAGAATTTATAGCGCTATAAGCTACATATTTCTCTGCCATACGTTTTGTAGCCCCCATTACGTTGCCTGGGTTTACTGCTTTATCAGTAGAAATCAGTACAAACATTTCGGTTTTGGCTTTAGTTGCCTCATCCGCTACTATTTTAGTGCCTAAAAAGTTAATACTTACCGCCTCTTCCACGTTCTCTTCCGCAATAGGAACATGCTTTAGTGCCGCAGCATGGAATACTATTTCGGGCTTAAATTCATCAAATATTTTAGCTACTTTTTCTTTGTTTCGAACATCACAAATAATTGCTTTATATGGAATCTCAAATGAATCAAGCTCTTTACTTATTGAATATAAATTAAATTCAGAATTTTCCAGCACAATAATCTGACATGGGCTGTAGGCGGCAATTTGTCTTACGAGCTCCCCACCAATTGTACCGCCACCACCCGTAACTAATATTTTTTTCCCTGAAATAAGGGATAGTAAGTTAGCCGATTTTAGAATATTTTGAGGTCTTTCTAATAGGTCTTCAATATTTATATTTCTGGGTTCAATTTTATCTGAGAAATCAGTTTGAAGATCGGTATAACTTGGGAGCTTTGCAATACTTAAACCATATTTTTCACATTCGCTAATATAGATTGATAGCTCATCTTTATCAATATTTTCCTCTGCAATAATTAGCTTTTGAGGCTTAATATTTTTGGCATTCAAATGCGATATTATATTCTCAAGATTTTCTATACCCCCCATTACAGGAACGCCATAAATTCTGGTATTATGCTTTGAAACGTTTTTGTCAATTATTGCTACAATATGATAGTCATGACTTGGGTCTCTAAGAATTGATCTTATAAAGTTTTCAGATACACTATTAATTCCTGAGATAATTGTTGGGATTTTTTTCAATTGTAAGCTAGCATTTTTGGTAAAAAATTTTTCAGTGTAAAGTCTGTATAGAAACCTACCACCAATTAAGCTACTAAGCGTTAAAACAAGCTGAATTACAAATATAGTGCGCGGAATATTATCAAGCCTTGTAAGCACAAACATAGCTATAAAAAAAGATGTGATAATATATATACTATTTCTTAGAATAACCTTTACATCTTCTATAGAAAAATAGCGCCACATAGCCCTATGCTGCTTAGAAACAAACAAAAATGGTATTGAGCATAAACCAAGAACTAAAGTTCCTAAAACCACTTGCTCTTCAAACTGAGTTATTTTAAAGCTACCCACCCTTAGAATATACGCAAAAACGTATGATAAAAGTATCGCACTTACATCATACGTTAAAACCGCATACTTACGTAGCTTATGTGTTTCTAAATTTTGCATACCCCCTCCTTATAGCACCTAAGCCCCAGGTTTTTCGCTTAAATACTGTTTTTTATCTTTAATATGCTTAAATTCTTCGGCTTCAGGCATTGGATCCTTGCGTCTATTAATGTTAGGCCAGTTAGCAGATAGTTTTTTATTAATTTCAAGCCAATCAATACCTGCGTCGGTGTCTGGTTTAATCGCTTCTATTGGGCATTCTGGCTCGCATACGCCACAATCTATGCACTCATCTGGATTTATTACCAGCATATTTTCGCCTTCATAAAAGCAATCTACAGGGCAAACTTCAACGCAATCTGTAAGTTTGCATTTTATACATGCTTCTGTAACTACGTATGGCATTACTTAATCTCCTAAGAATATTTTATTTGCTTTTCCCTGCCAGCCTTAATTTGTACTAGGCGGGTTTTAACTTTCATGAAAGTTATAAAGATTGTAAAAGAAATGCAACTAAAAAATACGCTAATTAATGGAATTAGCATAGATTTTGCTATAGCCACCCCACCGCTTCTAATAATACTAGATGGTTGATGTAGTGTATTCCACATTTCTACAGATAGCTTAACGATAGGAACATTTACCGACCCTATAATGGCAATAACCGATGCATAAAAATAGGTTTTATCAGATGGTTTGTTCTCATAAATGTAAAGCATATACCCAATATAAAAGAATAAAAGTATTAATGTTGAAGTAAGCCTTGGATCCCACACCCAGTATGTTCCCCACATAGGTCTGCCCCAAATGGATCCTGTTATTAATGTAATAAGTGCGTAACCACAGCCAATTTGCGCCATTGCCTCGGAAATATGAATTAATAACGGATTTCGCCATACAATATATGAAAAGCCTAGTATTCCCATACTAAAATATAAGTTCAGCGAAAGCCATGCACTTGGTACATGTATGTACATAATTCTAACTGAATCAAGCATTTGATAGTCAAGTGGAGCCTGAAGTATTAAATACGCCGAAACTATTATGCTCAATACAAACAGCACTGAAAATATACTAATAATACGGTTTCCGTAATGTAAAAATAAACCTGGTTTAATTGTTATCATTATGCATCCATTCTTATAAAACTTACTATACTACCATACTGCTCGGTTGGATTATGGGTAAACCTTCTGAAACTGAACCATTTATTAGCATTTGTATATGTATCAATATCTGAGTCATGTACATTATTAATACCAGCTTTTACAAGCTTTGCTTTAACAAACCCTGGTAAATCAAACATATATTTCTCATTTTTTGGCTTGAAAAACTGCTTATATGCATCAGATTCTTCTATAAACTTATCATAAAACTCAGCGCCAACCTCATATGAATCCTGCCTGATACAAGGGGCTATTATTGCACCAATGCTATCAGTTTTACAGCCCATTTTAACCATTTCATGTACTGTATTTTCAATAATACCGCTAAATGCTCCTTTCCACCCTGCATGGCAGCTTCCTATAATTTTAGATTCCGTATCATAAAAAAGTATTGGTACACAATCAGCTGTTAGAACCCATAAGTTTACGCCATATTCATTACTTACTTGCGCATCAGCTTCTGGAAAGTACAAATCTGAACTTGCTTTTACAACAATGTTTGAATGAATTTGGTGCAAAATACTATTATTTGCACCTACTATATTTGCAACTTTATAAATACTTTCCTTTGCAGATTCAATAGGTTTATCTTTAGGTAAAAATTTATAGTCACAGTCTTTTACACTGCGATCAATAAAACCATAGGTAATACCAGGTATGTTTAAACCTTCTATTTGAACAATACATTTTTCCATAGTTATTCTATACTTTATAAATTTTCATACACATAACATACTGAAAACATTTACAAAAAGCAAAAGCCTTAATTACAATTAACCGTTTACTTGACTTTTAACCAAAAATTAACTATAATTCGTTAACATAAACTTTTAATAGGTAATGCTATGTCAAAGCACAGTAACAAGAATTTATCAGCAACGCAATTATTGAATCAAAATCTTATCAACAATGATGACTTGCATGTAATAAAAAATGAGTTACTTCAGGAATTTAGCAATGAAAATCCAGATCATTTAGGTATCATTGAATTAATTATTAACTCAACTAATGAGCCTAATTCTTTTTTAATGAAAGCAATTTCAGCTACAAAAGAAGCTAAGAATGGCAGCGAGATTACATCTTCTGACATAGCAAATGTTATAAAGCCGCTTACTTTAGTTAATCCTCTTCCAAGAAGAACAGAATTATTTGTTGAGCCTAGAAAATTCAATACAAAAAAAGCAGGTGAGTACATGGCTCTGGTTAAACAGACTGCTGTTACAACACTTGGTTATTTAGCCCCACAAGCAATCGTTGCCGCTGGCAAAAGCTTAGGCTTAGTATCTGGTGATGAAAATTCAGCAGAAGCAACTGAAAGCATGATGATGCCTTTTGCGCAAGTAGCAAGTACTATGGCAGCATACGTTGTTGGTGGATATTGGTCTAAATCAATGTTTAAAATTTCACCAATTGAAAAAATGATCCACCGCGGGCATGGTAAAGTTACAAGGCTTTTATCAAAAGCAATGCATTATCCAACACGTGGCGAAGGTCAGCTTGAAGGTAAAAAAATCCATGTTGATTATACATCGCTAGAACAGGCTTTTGTTACATCAGCAAATACTCAATTCCAAGCCTTCCCGTTAAATAAGGAAGAAGTTGCCGTACTTTACCCGAATCAAATTAAAGAAACTAAAGAGCAAAATTTTAGTGAAATGTTTAATGAAGAAGCTTCTAAAATTTCATTCAGAGACGCAATTAACCCAACCTTTTCAGGAAAAGTTAAAGCAGAAGTTAGGTTCATGTAAATATAAATTATCAATAAAAGCCTTGCCCTGAACAAGGCTTTTATTTTGCAAGTATTAAAAATCAATTAATTAAGTATTGACTTTAAATTTTACAACCACTAAAGTCTACTACAACAATTTAAAAAAGGTAAATTTATGACTGATTTTATTTGGAGTTTTGAAAAATCTGATAAAAATAGCAGCACTCAATATAATAATCTTGAGGCTCAAAAAGATAGCAACAATGATTTAGCTTATGAAAAGGCATTTACAGACTTTTTAGTAGACATACTAAGTACAAATGATCAAAATCTTTTAAAAGCTAGATTAGATTATATGAAAACAGCTTTAAAAGCTGGCTTAGACAATACAAACGCACAACATATTAAGCTTAAGGATTTAATTGACAGCACTGCTTCAACTACCAAAGATTCTTTTATTATCAAAGCTTTAGTGGCAGCAAGAAAACACGTTAAATTTCACGATAGATCAGGCACACATAATGGATTAACAATAGCAAGTGGCGACATTTCTAATACATTAAAATCTCTTATTGAACATACAATTACTGCACCTAAGGCAAAAGCTAAAGTTACAGATAAAAAAGTCGACTTTAAAAATAAAAATGAATACTTTGCATTTGCAAAACAAGCAGTTATAACAGCTTTAGGCGTTTTTGCTATTCCATTAGTTATGATTATTGGTCGCCGTATTGGTCTTGCTCCATATGCTGGCAAAATTGTTGCAAAACTTGCTACAAACCCAGAGATTGCTAAAGTTTTAAATGTGATTTCTCCAAGCGTTAAAAAAGGTCTTACAATTGCAGCAAAATATGTATTTGGTGGCTTAGCTGGTTACATTGCTGGTGGTTTCTGGGCAAAATCAACATTCAAATTTGAATCAGTTGAAAAACATACTCATGCACAAACAAACCGCATTGGCAGATTCTTTGCAAAAGCAGCTCATTACTTAACACGTGGTGAAGGTAAAGTAGTTGGAAAATCTGAAGTGAATACTACATCACTTCATCAATATGTGGCTAATACAGTAAATAGTCAGTTTCCTGAATATAAACTTACCCTAAATGAAGCTGAAGAAATCTTCAAAGATAAGGTAATTGACATTTCTAATGCTAATTATTCTAAAGAAGCTTCTAAAGTAACTTTCAGAATGGCAGTTGACCCTTCAAGAAGTATCGAAAGATCTGCAGAAATTACTTTCTAATCATCTTTTGCGATATACCTTAAAAAGCCCCTAATCATTTAGGGGCTTTTTATTTATCAATATATTAACAATTTCTTAAAGCAATAATTGACATTTACCACTTAATATATTATTTATAATTCAAACAAATTATAGGTTAAAGCAAATGACTAAACTAAGCTGGCATTATAGTAAACATAACCCAAATGAATTAAAAAATTACACTGACTTTAGGGATATCAAGAACAGCGTAGACCCAGACTTATCTCCAATAGGATACAATATTCTTTTAAAGAATATTTTTAATACCCCTCAGTTTGACACCATTAAAACAACCTTACTTACCGCTTACCCTTCTCAATCAAAATTCAGGCAAAAACTTGAAGCATCAGATAATAGCCGAAATTCATTAATTTATAGAATTATAAATACTTATGCTTACAGTCACCTTGAATTTAAAGATGACTCAGATGAAGCTGGCTACGCTGCCAATGACTTTTCATCAGTTCAAATTGATCTAGATGCATTAATTAACACTATCAAAGCTAACATAGTTGATACAACAATTGGCGAAAAGCCAACCCTTAGTAATCAAGAATACCGAAACTATTTAAACAGTATTTATACAGACCAGTTTGATGCTATCAAAACAGCTTTACTTGCTGCTTATCCAGCTGAATCAAGGTTTAAACAAAAACTAGAAGCATCTGATAACAGTCATAACTCACTGATTTATAAAATAGTAAATGCGTACGCCGCAAATCACATCGCATTTAAAGCTAACTTTGATGAAAATGCGTTTTTAGAGAATCAATATTCAGCTATTGAGCTTGATATTCCAGGTTTAATAAACACTACTACAACAAATGTAATCGACACAACAATCGGAGCTAAGCCTAAATTAGACGACATTGATGTTGTTGACCGTACACCTAATAAGTGGTTTAACCCTAATCATGCTAATGACTGGTATGCTTTAGGCAAGCAATTAGGTTTATCAATTATTGGCTATAACATTCTGCCAATTACACGTGCAATTGTTTCATCAGCTTTAAACATATTTGGCGTTGGTCACTATGTATCCGAAGGACTATTTTTAGCCACCAGAAATAAATACGTACTCAAAGCCTTTTTAGCTTTAAGCCCAAAATTGGCAAATTTAATTGATTTTACAATCAACCATTTTGCTGGAATGTGTTTTGGCTATGTATTTGGTGGGCTTTGGGCAAAATCTGAATTTAAATGGCAAAAAGCAGAAACCTGGGCTGCATCTAGTAATAGTCTCGTTAGCTACGCTGGTAAGGCGCTTCAGTTAATTACAAAAGGCGAAGGCAAAAGCCAGTTAGCCGTTAATGCAAATGTAAAGGAAAAGTTCCTTGAAACTTTAAACGCTCCTATCGAGCAAATTTCCTTAATTACCAATGGTATAGTTTCAAAAGATGAGCTTAATTATACCAAAGATGAAGCATTCAGAACATTTGGTAGGGCGCTTTCTGATGCAACAAATCCTTCTCAGTATGACGATTACTTTAAAATATCATATCGTGAGGCTGTATTACCTATCTCAACAGAAAGATATATCGAACTTACGTTCTAGTAAGCACTATTTTAGCCATAAACTCTTCATAACAACCCTTTGATTTATATAACCAAAGGGTTTGTTTATTTTTAATATATTGAATCAAACTTAACGCAATGTTAAAATTATATTAACATTTTATTACACAGGTATTTTTTATGAAAGATGGCGATAAAAAGGATAAAAAAGACAAAGAGTCAAAAAATCTACACAAAAAAGCTGCTAAAAACGCCAAAAAAATAAGTAAAGGGGTCAAAACAGGCTTAAATTCTAATAGCTCAATCTCAGTCAGCGGAATAACAGTTAAAGCTAAAGATAATAAGTGGGAAGATGTAAGAAAAATTTTAGAATCAGGTCAAGAAATTCCGCTTGTTAAGCTAAATAATGCTGCATATTGGGCTGCTTATCATGGAAATCAGGATTTTGTAGACCTATTAATTGAGCGCGGAGCAGATGACTATAACCTAATTACTGATGGAGCTATGAAAAATGTAGATATGCAAAATATGGTGCATAACAAAAAAACCAGATTAGTTAAATCATTACTGACAAAAGCAGATAAAAAAGCACTAAACATAGATTTAATAAATCGCTGGGTTTTAATTGCATCAGCAGATCAAAATCCTAGTTTACTTGCTCAATTATTATCAATCGGCGCCGATCCTAACATAGCTCATAATATTAAGAAAAATAATAGTAATCTTAATGAAATACCTTTAGAACATGTCATTTATTCTCCATATGTTAATTCAAACATTTGTTGCCTACTTTTACTTGCATGCGGTGCAAATGTAGACAAGAATTTTATAAATGTAAAAGATATTGAAGATGAAGCTATTTTAGAAATTGTCAAGTCACCTAATTGTCGAAAACTAGCAGGCGAAAATATTTTACCATGGATAAATCAATACAACTTAAATATTATCAAAAAACATCCTAATTACATCGCTATCAATAATTTACTTAACACTTTAAGAACATCATCTAACAATACTAATGAAAAAGGCAATTGGTTCAATAAAATTTCATCTCAGCAAGGGGACGGCATAACTACAGTTTTTGATCTTACCACTCAGAAAATGTATAAACAAATTTTAAAAGATTCAAGATTATTATATACCGGCATTCCAGATATCGATAAACAAATTAACAATGCTATTAAAGATGATGTTTTCCATAGATTACAGAAAAAATCATCAACAATTAACTTATAGGCAAAATTTAAAGTATAATTAATTTTTATAAAGACTGCGATAAAAAATTCTGATACAAAAAAATTGCAAAATAAGCTATTAAACTTACTAAAATACTTTATTAATTAGTAGCAAGTTATAATAAAAAAAAGTGCGGCTATAAACCGCACTTTCAATAACGCCAGGTCATTTAAGACTAAATTTATTAGTCTCTTCTGTCACCAAAGAATCTAAGCAAGTTCACAAATATATTGATGAAATCCATATATAAACTTAAAGCGCCAATTATTGATACTTTAGCAGCAGCTTCAGTATCATTACCTACAGCAAAATAAATTTGCTTAAGTTTTTGTGTATCAAATGCAACTAACCCTGTAAAAATAGCTACAGAAAGCAATGAAACAATAAAGCTTAAACCACTGCTACCGAGGAAAATATTAATTACTGACGCAATTAAAATTCCGATAACACCCATCATAAGGAAAGAACCCATTGATGTTAGGTCTTTTTTAGTTGTATAGCCATAAATGCTCATACTACCAAACACAGCTGCTGTTATAAAAAATGTTTTAGCAATACTTTCGCCTGTGTAAACAAGGAAAAGCGAAGACAGAGACAAACCCATAATTGCTGCATAAGCATAAAATAACACCTGCGCAGTTTTAACCTGTACCCTTTGTATTCCAGCACTTAAGAATATTGCAAATCCTAAAGGTGCTAAAGCAATAAGCCAGCCAAAGCCACTTAAACCTTGCGGCGTAAACATTAACCGCATGAAAGCTTCACTTGAAGACGCAAGCATTGCACAAACACCAGTTAAAACCAGGCCAATACCCATATAGTTGTATATGCCTAGCATAAATTTTCTTAATCCTTCGTTATATTCATTTGCAGAACTAACTTGTACATAAGATTGATTTCTATTAAACTTCATAGTATACCCATTTAATGAGTTGTAATTAGTAGAAATTTATACTCTACTGATGGTAATTATAATAATTATTATAAGTTATTCAAGTGTTTTCAAAGATTTTATTTTTTAGTATTATGTTATATACCACTTTAAGCCAAGCGGCTGATTCCGTAGATGATTACATTTATGAGTATGATTTATCGGAATTTGACGCACCTCAGCCACGTCACTATCGCCAGATTGTACCTAGTACATTCTTTAAAAGCGATACAGATCGCATTTCAGCAAGCGGCATGTTCACTGAGCTACAGTTAATGTTTTTAAAAGAAAATGCACTTAAGATCGGCAGAAGATTATTATTAATCGATATTATGAATGAAACGCATTATTTTATTAATGGCAAACCTGTTAGAGTTACTCCTAAAAAGCATTTACAAACTGTTACAATTAAACCATCTGATTTAATTGGAAGAACTCTTAAAATTTATGTCAAAGATGATAAATTAAGTACAATGGTTACAGTAGAAACAGCGGAATATGAAGCAGACCTCGCTAAACGCCTTGATATTGATTATATCAGAATTCCGATCAGAAATATGTTTACGCCAAATGAAGAAAAAGTTAAAATATTTGAAGAGGCTTTAGAAGCTTTTGCAAATAGTCACTTAATTCATATTCACTGCAAGGCTGGCAGAGGGAGAACTACTACAATGCTTGGTGTTTACTCTATTTACAGGTATTCCAAAAAGCATTCTCTTGAAGAAATTTTAAAGTTCCAAAAAGATTTAGGTGGCATTGACTTAAGCACTAAAAAGGCAGAAAATAAGCAACATATATTTAAAATTTTAGCCTTAGACAGGGCTAAATTTATAGAAGACTATTATATTAAAAATTTTGGAGAAAATACGAATGGCAACAACAATTGATCCTAAAGAAGTAGAAAAGTTTTCCAAATTATCTTCAACATGGTGGAATGAAAACGGTCCTTTAAAACCACTTCATAAAATGAATCCGTGTAGGGTAAAATTTGTGAGGGATCAAATTTATAGCCATTTTAACTGCGACTCTCTTGAAGGTCTTAATATTATCGACGTAGGCTGTGGTGGCGGATTACTTTCTGAGCCACTGGCAAGACTTGACGGTAATGTAACAGGTGTTGACGCTACTGAGAAAAATATTGTTGTTGCTAAAGAGCATGCAAAACTCATGAATCTAAATATAGAATATCTTCACTGCGAAGCCTCAACTTTAGTTGATCAGGGTCGTAAGTTTGATGTAGTTATAGCACTTGAGACAATTGAACACGTATCCGACGTTGACCAATTCATGCAAGATTTATCTAAGCTTATGACTGAAAACGGCATTATAATACTCAGTACCATTAACAAAACAGCAAAGTCATTCTTATTTGCTATAGTTGGTGCTGAATATGTACTACGCTGGCTTCCGAAAGGAACGCATGATTGGCATAAATTTTTAAAACCATCTGAAGTAGTTATAGCCGCAGAAAAACATAACTTAAAAGCTAAATCGATTACAGGAATGACATTCAATCCAATGAAAAATGCATGGAATTTATCTGAAGATTTAGACGTAAATTACTTTGTAGCACTAACCAGGTAGAATAATTAGTGAGATAACCAAGTATTTATTATAATAAAAAAACACAGTAGTTGTACTTTTTTTATTTAATTCCTTGATTTTCATAGAAATTGTAGAAATTTATCATTTTTGTTATTAATTTATTAACCATATACTTGACATTGTGTTAATAAAATGTTAATATTATAGCATGAGATAAGGAAAATATACCCAAAAATTAATCCTTAAATCACATATACTCCCTTATATGTTATAATATAGCGGTAAGGTTATACTCCCCCTACCGCTATATGCTTCAAAATTATTTAATGAGTTTTATTACATCTTCATAAATAATGCTTGGGATTACGGCTTTAACAGCATCAAGGTTTTTCTCTCTAATGTTTTTTCTGATATCTGTAGCGTTGATATTATCGTAGTTTGGCATTTTAACTAATTCAAACTCTGGGAAATTGTTTAAATAGTATGATGAATCATCTTTAAAGTGACCAACTAAAGCAATAGATTTGCTTCCACTTGTTAAAGTGCTAACAGCTTTGTGTACAGCATCTTCCCACTGTTTATCAAAAGGATAGTCGTTAATACTTGTAATCATTACTCTGCCAGGGAATTTTTTGTCCATAACTTTTCTGATTAAATTTGCTCTTTCCATGAAAGTTAATGGGTTCTTTTCTGTTCCTGATTTATCAGCAGAACCACAAAGAACGATAAGCTTATCAGAAATATTTAAAGCTTCTTCCATAACCCTGATATGACCATTATGTACTGGCTGGAAACGACCGATATAAAATGTATATTCGTATTTCTTTTGGCTATCCGCACCTGCATGCAGAAATGTTACTAATAGCATACCTAGGCTAAGTAATAATTTTTTCATGTTAAAACCTTTGATTTTATGTATATTAAAATATAATGAATCGAAAACCTATGTGTTTTCACTTGCTATATAAGCCCATAAAAACAAATTGTAAAGTATATGTTAACAAATAATGAAATAAAAAAAATTGGTATCATTGCAGGTAGCGGAGATCTTCCTTATATTCTTATAAAAGAGCTAAAGAAAAAAGGAATAGAGCCTTATGTTGTGGCTTTAAATTATGGTCTTGCAAGCTTCTTGCTTTTAAATTCAGTACCTTTCATTAAATGCTCGATTACTGAAGTTAAAAAAACTATCAATTTTTTCAAGTCTAACAATGTTAACTCATTGATTTTATTAGGAAAAATAACACGTCCAAACTTGTTTGGCATTTTAAATATAGATAGCGACGCTAAAATTTTGCTTAAACAAATTCTAAGTAACATAGGTGGGGATGATAAAATTTTGTCTCAAATTGTTGACTTTTTTGAACAAAATCATGGTTTTGAAGTTGTTGGCGCTCAGGCGTTTATTGAAAACCATATGTTTGCAGGCACTATAAACGACATTACAAGTGAATTGGAAAAAGTTGATATTCAAATTGGTAGGGAATATCTACAAACTGCTAGTAAATTTGATATAGGGCAGGCAGTAGTTGTGCGTAATAAACAAATAATATGCGTCGAAGGGGCAGATGGTACTGATGCAATGCTTGAGCGGGCAAAAAGTATTAATTCAAACGTTAAATATGGCGGCGTTATGGTTAAAATGCCAAAAAGCGGTCAGAATTTAAAAGTTGATCTTCCCACAATCGGTATTAAAACAATCAAAAACTGTTTTAAGGCAAAAATTAAAGCCGTAGCAATTGAGAAAAGCAAATGCTTTATTTTAGAAAAAGAAGAAATAACTGATTTTGCAGGAAAAAATGCGATTAGCATTGTTTCAGTTTAGGTGCAAAAACAATGTTTTACATTTATGAATATATCAATATAATGTAAAATGCTTACAAAAGAGAAGTAATAAAGGCATTGAGAGAGTCATGCCTACTAACAAAATAAAGGAATATAATAGTGTTTAATATAGTTGAAAAAACATTTGAAATCGGTGGCAAAACCGTAACATTACAAACAGGTAAAATAGCAAGACAAGCAGACGGAGCAGTAATGCTTACCGTTGGTAAGACTATGATTCTTTGTACTACTACAATTGATAAAAAAGTTAAGGAAGATATCGACTTTTTACCGCTTACAGTAGTATATCAGGAAAAGGCATTCGCCGCAGGTAAAATTCCAGGCGGATTTTTTAAAAGAGAAACAAAACCTTCCGAAGGTGAGGTGTTAACATCTAGGGTAATTGACAGGTCAATCAGACCATTATTCCCGGATAATTATCATTACGATACACAAGTAGTATGTACGCTACTTTCGCATGACCCAGAAGTGGATCCTGAAATTTTTGCACTTATTGGTGCTGCTGCATCTGTACAAATTTCTGGCGCTCCATTTAAAGGTCCTATTGCAGCTTCAAAAGTTGGTTATGTAAACGGTGAGTTTTTATTAAATCCAAATTTTGATGAAATTTTAGAATCACAATTAGATTTGATTGTATCAGGTACACATGATTCAGTGTTAATGGTTGAGTCTGAAGCTTCTGAGCTTAGCGAAGCTACAATGCTTAAAGCGGTGAAATTTGCTCATGATTCATTCCAGGTTGCTATCAGTGCGATTAATGACCTTGCAAAAACTGTTAATAAGCCATTATTACAGCTTCCTGCGGAGCATGATCCTGAGCTTGTAACGCTTCTTAAAAATTACTGTAAAGAAAGAGTTATCTCTGCATTCTTAGAAAAAGCGAAACAAAAACGCCGTGAAATGCTTGATACGCTTAAAACAGACACTATTGAACATTTTGAACCACAAGGTTATGACTCAGCTTTAGTTGCTAAACTCCTTAAAAAGTTAGAAAGTGAAATCGTTAGAGAGTGGATTGTTTCTGATAACAGACGTATTGACGGTCGTAGAACAGACGAAATCAGACAGTTAGAGATTGAGACAGGAATTCTTCCTATGGCTCATGGTTCAAGCTTATTTACCAGAGGTGAAACTCAGGCAATCGTTGCTACAACACTTGGAACAACGCAAGATGAACAAATTCTTGATGGCATTAATCCTAATGAAACACGAGCTAAATTCATGCTTCATTATAACTTCCCTTCATTTTCTGTAGGTGAAGTGGGTCCTATGAGAGCGCCAGGCAGAAGAGAAATCGGTCACGGTAAGCTTGCATGGAGAGCAGTAAAACCAGTTATGCCTGAAAAAGCAGCATTCCCATACACAGTAAGGGTTGTATCTGAAATTACAGAATCAAACGGTTCTTCTTCAATGGCTACGGTTTGTGGTGCATCACTTGCTCTTATGGACGCAGGTGTGCCAATTGCAGCGCCAGTTGCAGGTATTGCAATGGGTCTCATTATGCAGGATTCCAAAAACTATGTAATCCTTTCTGATATTATGGGTGATGAAGATCATCTTGGTGATATGGATTTTAAAGTTGCCGGTACTGATAGAGGTATTACAGCACTTCAAATGGATATTAAAGTTTGCGGTATTACTCTTGAAATTATGGAAAGAGCAATCGCTCAGGCTCAAAAGGGTCGTGCGCATATTTTATACGCTATGAATAATGTGCTAAATACTCACAGAACATCTTTAAGCGAGAATGCTCCGACAATTACAAAAATCACCGTACCTAAAGATAAAGTTCGTGATATCATCGGTTCAGGTGGTAAGGTAATTAAAGAAATCGTTGAGCTTTCTGGTGCAAAAATCGACATCGATGATAGTGGTGAAGTTTCTATTGCTGTTAATAACGCTAAAGGCAGAGACATTGCTTTAACCATGATTAAGTCGATTATTAGTGATCTTGAAGTTGGTAGTATATATCAGGGTAAAGTTGCTAAAATCGTTGATTTTGGTGCATTTATTACAATTGGCGGCAAGGATGCATTAGTGCATATTAGCGAAATTGTAAAAGGCAGACGTTTAGATAAGGTGACTGAAGTTCTTTCTGAAGGTCAAAGCGTTTGGGTAAAAGTAGTTGGTTTCGATAAAGGTAAGTTTAAGCTTTCAATGAAAGCTGTTGATCAGGAAACAGGTCAGGAAATTATCGAAATGGCTTAAGTTCTACAAAGCTTATAGAGGAAGGTCTGGGCATCAATACCCAGACCTTTTTGTATATAGTTAAGTCTTTATAATTCTGGTATGTGTCATTTCCTCGCTCACCTAGGTTTGACTCAGCTTCGCTCGTCATTCCTGTACCATAATTTAAATACTTTAACTATAATGGTAAGGTGATGGTAATAATGGAAAATCAATTAATAAAATTATTTTATAAAGCTGAGGACTCATTTTTTAGTAATGTAAGTTCAGATACTATTATATTTAATGAATATGCTAAGTCTTATATTACTGGCGTTCCGGCTGAGGGTCTAAATATATTAAGTTGTCCAAAAATATCAGACGATTTTAGTATTATAGTCACTAAGGCTATAAATAAATATAGTCAGCTAGACTTGCCTTGGATATTAGTTACAAAGGCTGAAAATTGTAATGAACAAAATTATCAGATTTTAGCAGACTTGGGCTTAAATGAAATAGACGAATCTACTGCCATGTTTATTAATCTAGATGGTAATATAGAGACGTCTATTACTGATCTTCAGTTTATAGAAGATGGTAGTAACCTGAATGTGTGGAGAATACCACTTACAGAAGCATTTGAAGCAAATAACGAGATTATGGATTCGTATGTTAAAGCTCATCAAAGATTTAAGGCAAATGAAGGTAAAATGTTTCATTATGTTGGTTTGCTTGATGGTGTTTCTATAGTGTCATGTACAATTAGTATATTTGATAATATTGCAAGAATAGATGATGTCGGGACATTGCCTGAGTATCAGAATAAAGGTTATGCAACTGCTATAATTAAGCATGGTTTGAGTAAAGCAAAGGAAGAAGGCGCTGCATTTTGTTTCTTAGAAGCTTCTAAGCAAGGACTTGGAATTTATAAGAAAATAGGCTTTGAAGAAATTTTTATAAATAAAGTATTTAAGTTAGGGTCTTGACCAGATCAGAGAAAGCTGATCGGCTCCTGTAACCCTTATTGAAAAAAATATGATTTTTTTACTATATTAAAATCATTTTTTAATTTTTTTATGACTTTAAAAAGTCTTTAAAAGCATCTTATTCTTAAAAGATAACTGCTACGGATTAATTAAAACCCGTAGCAGTTTATCAAATATTTACAACTGAATTAGATATGGAACCAATCTGTCGCTTCACCAAATAGGTAAGCTGCTTCGTGGACTAATCCACCTGCAAAACCAACAACAGCACCAACTGCACCACCTACTGTAGAAGCAGCCATATGCGTTACTAAAGAGGTCTTATGAAGACCAGCGTAATCTAGCGCCATACCAGCAGTATTATGAATAATGTCATAAGCAACAGCCGCACCAAGATAACCACCGTAATAAGTATCAACTGTTACGGGATGGTGTAAAAGTGGGAATATTTGACCCATTCCATCATCTTTTCTATCAGCATCGTAGTGCTGTGACATATCATTATAAAATGCAACAACTTTAAAGTAATCAGGCGCACCCCACTCTGCATAAGCATAAGGGTTTGAAGGGTTAGGTCCATGAACTTCAGGAATTTTATATACTTCTAAGATTCCCATTTCTTCAGAATTGCTTGAATTTACATTTGTCATATACTTACATACCTTTATTAATTTTAAAATATAACAATATATTTGCCATATATTTAAATATTAACATTTTATTAACCCCATGTCAATTATTTAGTTAACAAATTAATAATATAAATTTCAATTTTATAACATTTCCATATAAATCAGGTATATGTAGTGACTTAACTTGAATTTTGTACAGAAATAGCTACACGACATGTAGTAAAACCTACATGAGTGAGGAAGCGACGCTGCACATAATTACAAATTAGAAGACTAAATGTGGAACCAGCCTGTATCATGCCCTACAGCATTAACTAATTCGTGCGCTAAACCTACAAATGTGCTTACATATAAACCTATTCCTGCTCCAGTACCTGCTGCTGCCATATCTATATAATTAGATGTATTTTCAAATCCTACGTAATCTAATAGCTTACCTATTGTATTGTGCGAAATATCATGCCCGATTGCTGCTCCGCCCCATGTTCCGTATACTACATCTCTTAAAAATGGATGTATATCGCTTCCATAATGGAATCCTTCTTTTTGGTAAGCTTCTTTAATAAAAACATTTGTTAAATAATCATTTTCGATGTCTTTAGCAAGCTTATTATTATAACAATTCCTTGTAATATAAAAGTTTTGTAAAAAGTCGCTTACAGACATTAAAGTATTTATAGCGGCATCATCACCACTAACAGTAATTATAGACATATTCACCTCAATTATGTAAATTTATTTGGCTATATTAACATAATATTAACCATATGTCAAATTAATTTATAAATTAATTTTTTTGTTATCTATCTTTCTATTATGTTCAGAAAATGTATATTTTAAAAAACTATCATCTTTTCTGGCTATACTTGCATATCGCATGATTATACCGTTCCTGCCATTAAAACCATTTAATGGGTTTTGCTCATAACAAACATCAAGCAAATCTCTAAATCTTATATCTTTTCCTGGTTCAAACATTGATGCCAGTATTATAGAAATCGCAGCGTTATCTTCCTGTATATTGCCGCTATTATTGACTAATTTTTGTGCAGCCTCAAAATTATTGATTTCCACATAGTGAGAAAATATCTTCCAAAAATTTTCAGATCTGTACATTTCTTCAAAATAAGCAGCTTTATCATTCTGCTCTCTTGAACCTCCCAACAATTCCTTTCTCATTTCTTCATAATATTTTGGGTCAATCTCATTACACATAAATTTTTGAATTCTTGGACTTGCGTATGCCATCACATTATAAAGTTTATGTCTGAATGTGCTATATTTAAGATACTTAGTATGAAATTTGTCTAAGTTTTGAAATACAAAATCCCAGTTGTCATACTTTATTGCTCTTAAATAATGAAAAGATTTATAAATATCAGGATGGTTCTTAGCAAACTTATTATATTTAATATCCCCAATTTCAAAATCTCTTAAGAAGTTTATAGCATTATTATTAATATCGAATCCTATTACATTACTCGAAAAACTATAATACCTCATAATACTATATAGTTGATCATGTAGCATATTAAAATTAGATACCTTAAATTCGCCAACATTTAAATCGAATACGGTTATATTAGTCGGTTCATGAACCATAATAAGGATATCATGATATGAGTATGAAGAATCACCAAATGGCTGAATTTTAATTATAAAGTTAAAATACTTTTCCTTATTACCATTAAAAAAACTTTTAACAAAATCGATATGAAATGTAGATATAGGTTTAAAGCTTGTAGATATTGGCAAGTTTTGGGCAAATTTTTGGTAATTACTAATTCTATCAAAAAAATCTTTATCGCCTATAATCATTTTTCGCTTAACTTTACTAATAAATGATTTATAAACCTCCTGATTTCTTAGACTAAATCTTAAATACTCAACATTAGCACCACTACACAAACCCGAACTATCATGCTTAAACCCAAGGCTACGCATTTTATCGAGCATTTTAGCGTGCAAAAAAATACTTTCAAAATCATAAATTACAAGCACATTCTCAACATAATTGTTCAAGAATCTTTCTGAATCCGCGACGATTACACACACATTATTCAGGTTATAAAAGTAACAGTTTTTAACTGATATACCGCTAAAATTTATATATCTGATTCTAGGATCGAAACTACCAAACTCTTTGTTTTCAAGATAATATGTAGCACCTGATCTAAGAAAATATTTAAGCTCCAAAGTATTATTTACAGATGGTGATTTATAAAACATGGCAGAGACTGCTCTATAAAATTTATCACCTGGTAAGGCTATATTAGGCATAGTTGAGGCAGAATTATTGGGAAGAAAATGATCGAAATTTTCCAAAAATAGGCTTATCATAAATTGATCACCACTATCTCTTACTAATTTTACATCATTTGGTGACACTGAATTAGGATTAGTAGTAATAATATAGGTTACAATCTCATATTGCTGTTTTTCAATAGCATCGCTTAAAATTGTGATACCATTTAACATCCTGGAGTTAGGATTAAAACCATGATTAACTAATGCTAGAAGAACTTTTAGCTTATGTTCAGGATCATCAATACTAATAACTAGCTTTGCAAATGTTAGGTCTTCTTTTTCAGGATAAGTATTAGTTTTTCTAAGTTCAGTATCAATATTATTTAAATTTAATTTGTAGGATTTTATTAAGTTATATAAACCAGCATCTAATATATCAAAATCTTTCTCACGTATTGCTTTTTTAACTTTTTTATATGCGCCTTTCATTTTAGTCCTTAATAAAAATTTTATGATTACCTTTTAAATATAAATTAATAAAAAGCAAATTAAATAAAAATATTCCAGAAGTAATAAAATGAGACTTTGGCTCTTCAAATAAAAGCAGGAAATGTTCCTGCTTTTATTATAGTTAATGAAGTTGAGTTTTGAACAGAAATAACGAGCGATATGTAGGGAAATCTACATAAGTGAGGAAATGACGCACGTAAACCTAAACTTAAAAACAATATATCAATTATTTAATTTTATTATGATAAATCATTAAACATATTTTTTAGAATCATTAGTTAAACACCGCTCTAAAAGAATTTCCTCAGCTTTGCTAAGCGGCTTTATACCAAATTGATTTTTTAAAAATTCCACCAGTAAATATTTTGATTTTGCAAATTTTAATAGCTCAGCCTTTCTCACTAAATCTTCTCTACATTTATTTAAAGCATCAATTATACAAGGCGTATACATAGTATTTACTAACATGTTATCTCTGTAATATAATTCAAACACCTCAACTATTTTATCCTCAACAAAAGCCTTAGCAAACTCAGACTCTAATTTAGGGTCATGCTCTTGAATATACTTAAAATACTCCATTGATAAATTAGCTGCAAATAAACGTGGCATTTCAAGCTGCGCTATTTTAGACAAATCTTCATGAAATCCTAGTTTACTAGCGTAATATACAAGTAATTCTATAACTCTATTTTTAGATTTATCATTGCTTTGATTTATTTGCTCAATAATTTGTACAATATTATTACAGATAAATTTTTTGTTAGAAATCATGAAATTGATATTTTGATGTATATTAGACCAAGTTAAAATTTTATGGCTCATCTTCTGAATATTATTTTTCAAAGTATCTTGATTTGACAATAATTCTTTATTGTAGATACTTTTTTTCATACAGTGCTGCAAATACTTTTTAAACCTTACATCAACCCCTTGCCGATTAACTAAACAATTAAGTCTTATAAGCCCAGTACCCCCTGGCATTAACATTCTTATTTGATTTTTAAGATTATAACCATGCAGCCTATCAAAATTATTATTTTTAATACAATCCTCAAAAATTTCTGTAACTTTAGCTTCCATGAATAAATCTAATAACCAAATGCTTTGAGCATTTTTTTTAGAAAAATCTATTAAATAATCAAGATACTGCACGGTCATACTTCTAATGCATGCAAATGCTGACCATTTAGAACATTTTAGGGTCATAAATTGGAATATAGTATACCTTACGAACTCGTCATGCTCAATAGACTTGAACGTTTCAACTAATTCTTTATGATTTGCATTAAAATCAGAAAGTCTTAAATATATAATAAGAGATAAAACCATAGGATTAAAAGATTTTTTATTATCTTTTGTATAAGTTTCGCCATTAATAGGAATTAATTTCCTGCCTAGTATTAAAGAGTCGAAGTTATAAAATACTACATCACCCTGCATATTAGCAGGAAAATATCTTTTACAAAACTTGATAAGTTTAGCATTTAATTCTGCTTTAGAACTAACATTAAACTCACCATAATTTGAATCAAAAATTTGATAATTTTCATTACCCAAATTTGTTACTAAAATAATATGACGATTCACAGCACATTTTATGGATATGCCAGTACATTTAACGCCACCTATTAAATGATCTTGTAGCTTTATATTATTCAAATCATTAACCTTGATATATTTATATAAATTATATTTATGGCTACCTTTCTGAATAATCTCTTGATATAGTCTCAACCTCTTGTAAAAATTTCTGCTATACCCATCTTCATTTAGCTTAACTTTAATTTTACTGGTAAAATCCTTTTTTGTACCTTTTAATATACGTCTGGCATGCTCCAAAGTTATACCAAAGCAAATACCGTCATCATCGTTTTTATAAGCTAAATCCTTGGTTTTTTGAATCAGTTTTCTATGAGTTTCTAAAGCATTACTGTCATACTGCACAATAATATCGCCAACGTCATTTCGTACAAACTTTTCTTTATCGGCTAGTATCATAAATACATTATTAGTATTTACAAACTTACAATTTGATACCTCAACCCCTCTAAGATCTATTACAGAAAGCTTATCACTAAACTCTCTAAAAAATATAGATTCAATTCTTTGTACCTTACCAGTAATAATTTCTTTTTCATTAATAGTGGTTGCAAAAAGCTTTTGCATAGGGTGATAAAATCTATTTTCCCTAGTAATATATGAGTCAATTAAATTTGCTGCCTCAAGATTTCCCAGTGATAGTGCAAGCTCGATTGGAGATAGTTTTGTCTGCGGACAAGTAATATCAAGGCTTGGGCTATATTTTAAAATAGATTTTAGCCAATCATTCTTAAAGTTATGGATTGCAAAATGTAGCAAAGTAACGCCACTTGAATTTTTAGCATTGATATCAAATCCACTTTCAAATATATAATTTAAAAAACTATCAAAATTATCTACCAATTCTAAATCATCAACTAAGCCAAATGCGACCTTATCTTTTGACTCAGGTTTAAAACTTACCATTTTCTCTTTAAATTGATGACTTTCATAAAATAATTTATCTAAAGCTTCAGCACTTGCTTTATAGCCAGAATTTTGTAAATCTTCTAATATTTCTTTATAGAACAGCTTCATAATATAACCTAAGAGTAAATTTTAAGATATCATACAATAAATTACACAAAAGTAAAGAAATAGTTAATAATGCATCGGATTTATTGGAAAAGCCTAAGAATTCTTTACATAGATAACTGATTTACAGCTAACTTCCTATCCCTTTCCTCTTTTACCTTAACTCCTATGCCTTTTTCTCCTAAAAAGTCTAAGAAACGCGGGTCTTTGCCAGGCTCTGTAGCAGCAGATATAAGCTGTACATGAAGTTTCGGATCATCTGGGAACTGGATTTTATCCAGGATATTTTCAAACACCAGAAAGAAAGAATCATCATTATATTTTATTCTCGATTTATAAAAATCAAAGATTTTTTTGTTTAAAGCCTGAATATAAAAATCGTTGAAAATAGTATTTTTTTGAACATAAATATAAGCTTCAATAAAAAACACACGATTATCTTTGATGCTATCTAATATAAATTCAACGCTATTACTTTTTTGTCTAGAAATTGAGTATTCTAAAATTAATTTCAAGCCATTTATATTTTGAAAATAAAATTCACAGTCTACTGATAATTTTTTTAAGGCTTCAATATCATTATCATCTATAGCTTTTAAAATTAAATGAATATTTTTAGCTCTTTTATTGTATGCTTTTGATGCTTGAGGTATGTGACCATATTCTAACAAGATACTTTCTATATCGATTAATGATATTTCTTCTATCTCCCCCATACAATCTTGCAGTTGGTGCATTATCTGTTGAATAATAATCTTAAATTCTTCTAAATTACTCACTACATGATTACCATTGTTAGGATCATATATTACTAAATCTCCTTTATCATTTTTTCTTATATACATAGCGTGTGCATCCTCATCTGATTCCAGAGATAATTCAATATGATTCCGCATATTTTTATTTTGAATTGAATTATATACTACAGCAATACAATTAGGATCATTATAACCAAATATTATTGGCTTTCCCGATTACAAGGCTTGATAAGCTTCTATCCTTGAGAAAAAAGAACTAGTTGGATTATTTAATTTTCTTAAAATTTTAGCTTTAAAATTACCATCCTTATTTTTACATTTATTAACTATGTAATGTCTTGCATGCTCAATTACCAATGCATGACAAACTCCTTCATGAAAAAGATCTTTACTAACATGATTTAAAACTCTTTTGTGAAAACTTATGTCTTCAACATCATCAATGAGCATAATTTTGGTATCAAAAAAATTATTTTGAAATAAGTCATTATCAATAACAAAAAACTTCACATTACCAACATCATTAAAAGTACAATTTTTTACTGAAACGCCACTAAAATCAATAACCTGTAACTTATCAGAAAAAACATTGATGTCAAAATTGTCAATATCTAAATCATAACCCAATTCATTTAAAAGAGCTTTTAAACTTATGTAAGCTTCCTGTAAACCAGCACATTTATTTTGCAAAATAACTTGCGGGATTTTGTTTTTAAACTTTTTATTAGGGTCAACTTTTGCACCTAACTCAACAAGCACATCTCTGATATTTTGACAACCCACCTCATCTGCAAAATATACTAAAGTAAGATTTGTTTCAGGCTCTACAACGTCTAAGATAGCATTATGTCTAATTAGGAAATGTATCAAATCTAATTCGTGATTTCTGATTGATTCGGTAAACAATGTGTAACCATGATTTGTTGGTGTATTTACTGAATAACCAACATCAATTAAATGCTGTATATAATCTATCCTATCTAGATAATCATGAGTTTCAAGTATTTTAAGCGTTACTGAATGATCCTGCTCATCATGAAAATCTATTTTATTAAAGTTAAATTCTGCGTATTCAGACTTAAACCTTTCTAAATTATCTTTAAATAGTTCTAAACTATCATTTGACAATGAGTTCATCAGCTTAAAATAAGCTTCCTTCATAAATGACCTGATTTTTAAATTTGGGTCATTATATCGTATATTACACAAAAGTAAAGAAATAGTTAATTAAATCTTTTTATAGATGTCTGATAATTCATCAATGGTAACTGAAATACCTTTATCCAAATTAAGATAATTTGAGGATAATTTTAGGATATTATCCGAGATTTGTCCTAAAAGCTCCAGAGATCTGCCTTTCAACAATTTAATAGTGATGTGAACAAAAGATGCATGAGAAGGGTCACCACTTTGCCATTCCGAATATGTTATAACCCTTCCCTTGCAGTTTTCAGGTTTGGTAGGGAGCTGAGCCACTAAAATATCAAATATTTCTTTAAATAAGCCATTGATATTCTTAACATTATCGTTTGTTTCAATAATTACGTGCGGCATAACTCCCCCTATATTATTTACGTCTGACAACAGATGTATCAATGTATGCGCTTCTGCCCAAAATCTCTTCAATACGTAGTAGTTCATTATATTTTGCTACCCTGTCAGACCTTGCAAGCGCACCTGTTTTAATCTGACCTGAGTTTACAGCTACAGCTAAGTGGGCAATAAAGCTGTCTTCTGTCTCACCCGATCTGTGGGAAATCACTGTTTTATATGAATTTATTTTGGCAAGTTCAATTGTATTTAGAGTTTCAGTGACAGTACCAATTTGGTTTGGCTTAATCAAAATTGCGTTTGCAATGTTGTTTCTGATGCCTTCGCCCAGGATTTTAGCGTTAGTTACAAATAAATCATCCCCAACAAGCTGTATATCCTTACCTAAAGCCTGAGTCAGCATTTTCCAGCCTTCATTATCATCTTCAGCCATACCGTCTTCAATCGAGAAAATTGGGTAGTTTGCTGCTAAATCTTTATAAAAATCAACCAGTTCTTCTGATGACAAGCTTAAATCACCCATTACGTATTTGCCATCGTGGTAAAACTCAGTTGCAGCAGCATCGAGGGCAATTAAAACGTCTCTACCTGGGTTATATCCCGCTTCATCAATTGCCTGCATTAAGAAGTCAAGTGCCTGATTAGCCGTGTTAAAATCAGGGGCAAAACCACCTTCATCGCCTACATTTGTTGAGTATCCGTCTTTCTTCAGTATGCTTCTTAAAGAGCCAGTAACCTCGTTGGCAATCTTAAGATTTTCTGTATATGTCGAAGCTAACGGAGCAATCATAAATTCCTGAATAAACAACCCGTTATCAGCATGCGCGCCACCATTAATGATGTTCATCATCGGTACTGGTAGTTTTCGTGCATTCACCCCACCAAGGTACTGAAATAACGGTAAATTGCTTTGGTATGCACCAGCCCTTGCAGCAGCCATAGAAACTGCAAGCGTAGCATTTGCACCAAGTGTTGTTTTATATTCATTACCATCAAGTTCGAGCAAAAAGTTATCAATATCAGCCTGATTGCACAAATTTGAAGCTAACAATTTAGGTGCGATAACATTATTTATATTATCAACAGCCTTTGTAACCCCTTTACCATTATACGCATATTTATCATTGTCTCTAAGCTCCAGAGCCTCAAATGACCCAACTGATGCACCTGATGGTACTGCAGCTCTGGCAATTACTCCATCTTCCAGAATAATATCACATTCTACGGTTGGATTTCCTCTACTATCAAATATTTGGCGCGCTTTCAGATCAACAATATAACTCATAATACTCCTTCTTAAGTCTCTAATTTTCAATACAGATTATTCAAAATTTTAGGATTGGCAAACATTTTATTTGATTAATTCGCTTATTTATGTTAAAAACCTGATTATAAATTATAGATATGCGATTGAAGGTGGGTTTTTCCCGCCTTTTATTTTACCATAAGCAAAATTGAGATTAATATGTTAATAGCTGATAAAATTAGAAAAATTATAGAAAAATCTTTAGAAAAAGATGGTTATGAGATTGTACAAATCACCTACTTTGAACAAAGAACCCGTAACACACTTCAAATCATGATTGACCGTATTGACGGCAAGCTTATTACAGTTTCTGACTGCGAGCATGTTAGCCGCACTTGCTCAATTTTAATTGACGTTGAAGACCCGATTAAAGAGCAATATGACCTTGAAATCAGCTCTGCAGGGATTGACAGACCTCTTACAAGGCTTAAGGACTTTGACAACAATGCAGGTTTTGAGGCGAAAATTAAAACGAAATCGCCTGTTAGGAACCGTAAGAATTTTAAATGCACCTTAGCTGGTACAGATGGCAATAAAGTATTGGTAGATCAGGATATTGACGACGTAAATACTGAGTGTTTTGAAATTGATTTTGACAATATATTAAGTGCCAAACTATCACTTACCGAAGAACTAATAAAACACCACGAAAAACTCGCTAAAGGGAGATAAGAGTATGAATAACTTTGCTAATATTGAAATTATTCAAATTGCAGAATCAGTTGCAAGAGATAAAATGATTCCTAAAGAAACCGTACTTCAGGCTATGGAAAGCGCTATACAGGTAGCAAGCCGCAAAAAATATGGTATGGAACATAATATTAAAGTGAACATAGACCCTAAAAACGGCAGTATAAATATCTTTAAATTACAAGAAGTTGTGGAAGAAGTTGAAAACCCTGCTACAGAAATTAGCTTAAAATACGCTAAACTCAAAAACCCTGATATTACAGTTGGTGAGTTCATCCAGGAACAATTACCTCCAATCGATTTAGGTAGGGTTGCGGCTCAGTCTGCTAAACAAGTGATTATCAATAAAATCTTCGATGCAGAACGCGAAAAACAATATCAGGAATTTGCTAAGAAAATGGGTGAAATCGCTCATGGTACAGTTAAAAGAGTTGATGCTAAAGCTGTTATCGTTGACCTTGGTGGCAGAGCGGAAGCCGCACTTCCAACTAACCAAATGATTAAAGGCGAGCTTTTCAGACAAAACGACAGAATCAGAGCATATATCTCTGAAGTTAAAAGAGAAACTAAAGGTCAGCAAATTATTTTATCAAGAACACATAATGAGTTCTTAGTGAAATTATTTGAGCAGGAAGTACCTGAAATTTATAACAAAACAATTGAAATTAAAGGCGTTGCCCGTGAAGCTGGTTCTCGTTCTAAAATTTCTGTCTACACTTCAGAAGACTCACTGGATCCGGTTGGTTCATGCGTTGGTGTTAGAGGTTCTCGCGTTCAGGCTATTATCACTGAACTTAACGGGGAAAAAATCGACATTATTAAATGGTCAGGCGACCCTGCAACATATGTGATTAATGCACTTGCACCTGCTGAAGTACAAAAAGTAATTATCGATGAAGATAATAGACGTATCGACGTAGTTGTTCCTAATGAGCAGTTAAGCTTAGCAATCGGTAGAAAAGGTCAGAACGTAAGGCTTGCATCACAGCTTACAGGCTGGGGTATTGACGTACTAACAGACGAACAGGAATCTAAGAGAAGAATCGAAGAGTTCAATAGCGTAACTAAAGTACTTATTGAAGCACTTGACGTTGATGAAATGATCGCACAATTACTAGCTTCTGAAGGATTCTCAAGCGTTCAGGATCTTATCGATGTAGATATTGATGACCTTACATCTATCCAAGGATTTGACCAGTCAGTTGCAGAAGAACTTAAGAATCGTGCTATTACATTTAAGCAACAGGAACAAGTTCGTGAAGCTAAAGAATGGAGAGAACTTGGCGTTTCACCTGAACTTGCTAAAATCGAAGGCTTCAATAACAAAATCCTTATCGCTCTTGGTAAAAACGATGTTAAATCACTCAATGATTTAGCTGACCTTTCAAGGGATGAGTTATTAGAATACTGCCCTGATATTAGCTTAGATGATGATCAAATTGATGAGCTTATTCTTGAACTTAGGAAAAAAATCTATAAGTAAATATATAGTTGAGTCTTTATAATTATGGTATGCGTCATTTCCTCGTGCGCTGAGGTTTGACTCAGCTTCGCTCGTTATTCCTGTGCCATAATTAAAATACTCAAACTATAACAATACAATTACTCTATTTAATATGACCCTAATGGGTCATATTTTGAGATAAAAGGAGATTATTATGACAAAAATTACTCAGCATATTTATATCAAAGATGAATACAACGAGAGTGTAAATGATGCAAAATTTGTTGACCAAAATGGTAAAACTGTTTCATTAAAATTTGTTGATGAAGCAACCGCAAAAACTAACAGCTTAGTTGCTGATGATATCAGGACTTTTGATGCTAATTGCTATGACGGATTTTCTTATGCAAAAATTTATGCAGAGTATCCATCAAATCTTACTCACTTTAGTTTAGGCTTTAAAGACTACATCAATGAACATAATCACACATATATAATGGTTGATAGCAGCGAAGGTTTTGACTGGGAAACCGTTGACGGCATAACAGAAACCTATCCATACGAAGCACATAGTTTTGATACAGATTATGGTAGAGAACTAGTTATTGACTATTTACTGTAATAAAAGTGTAATAAAAAAAGCCTACCTTAGTTTAGGCTTTTTTTATAAACATAAATTCAACTAATAGTTATTACTATATTAGTAACATTAAGTTTACAGATATAACTGGGAGCAATATTTATTTTGACATTGTGGATGAATACTTTGTAAAAAAAAATAATTACATGTAAGGAGGAATAAAATTTATGTCTGTCGCCAAAATAAAAATGAAATTAACTAACAATAATGTTATGTCTTTTCATGATACGATTATTGAAGATAATGATCACAATACTATAGCTTTTACAAAAACAAATGAAGACTTTGCAAACAATCACAATTTGCAATCTATATTTTTGGAGGATGTTAACTTAATAGATTTGCTGCTTTTCAAAAGCCACTTAGATAAATATCATGATAACGATTTTTGTGTATTTATGTCAGGCTATACTAATAGAGAATATGATAAATATTTGCATATAAAATGCGATCCTGATTTTAATACTGAAGTTTTAGATCTGTACTTTAATAAAACTCCAGATTCTGCTTATTCTTCATATGAAGAGGGCTACAGAGAGTTTACAATGGAATTTGAATATTAGGAGTGCACTATGGAAATACACGTATATTTTAACGATGAAATATTATATAACCTTCATAACATTAAGGTTGTAGATAATGCTGGAAAAATCTTTAAGATTGAAAAAAATTCTATAGAAAACAATTACTCTAATAATATTGATAATGGTCTAAATGTATACAGAGCTTATGATACATATCATGAAAATATCTTATGGCATGCATCTGAATATGTTCAAAATTCAGGAAATTTAGATTCTGATACCTCATTACCTAACAAGTTTAATGTTTCAAAACAAGAATTAGTGCATGTTATTTGTGACTCTGGCTTCGATTTTAGTGAACTTGATGAGTGTTTGTATAGGTATCCAGATTCCATTCAAAACATCTACCATGAAGACTGCAGAGAATATATTGAAGTTTATAATTATATTTAATTGACTATTTACTTTAGTTTGTTATAACAAGTTCAACTCAAAATAGCCCATTCAACGGGCTATTTTTTTATATATAAATTTAACTAAAGGTTATTTAAATGAGTACTTTTGAAATACATATGAAACTAATAGATGATAGTATTTATGCTCCATACGATGCTTTTATTATAGATAATAATGGCAATAAAATTCTTTTTACAAGTGTTGATGAGGAAATAGCCAAAAATCATAATCTTATCGATGACAGCTCTGGTTGTTCTATTGGGTCGTATATTTATATGCTAAATAGACATAAAGATAGTCAACCAGCGCCTGGCTTTTCATACCATGCACATTCAGGGAGAGCTGATCATCCAGACTATGTAACTGTAGAATATAACGATAATTTTAATTTCGATATTATCCCAGTAATTTGGGAAAGTGATCCTGAATCAGCATATAGCATTTATCACGATGACTATAGAGAATATGTTGAAATCTATAACTATTTATAAGGACATAAAATAATGCAATTACATGTATTTTTCGATAAAGAAAATAAAGATAATTTTTTTAAAGTTGAAATTATCGATAACTCAAATAAAAAAATAACTATAAATAACGTTGCTAATAATTCGATTGATTATAATTGGCAAGTCTTAAAAAATATTTTTAGCAAAATTGATAGTAATTCTTCATTACATGATTACTATTCTGATTTGAATATAAATTCGGTTAATGCCACTTTTCATTATAATCAAGAAGAAGGTTATGATAATTTATGTATAATACCATATTATAGCGAGTGGCCTCACTCTATCAAAAACGTCTACCATGAAGACTGCAGGGAATATATTGAAGAATATTTAGTTTAATTTCAATTTATTATTTTGATTTTTAAAAGTTCTAAGTGCAATTTCAATGGGTTTTAATCTTGAAGCAATTCCAAAAAAGAAATGGGTTGCTTCAGGAAGACCTATAAAGCAATGATGTTACGAAATGTTATGTCTTCATTCCAGAACAAGTTCAAAGTTTCAGTGATGTCATTGCGAGAGGGCTACCTCGAAGCAATCCATAAATGACGCATAAGCTTAAGTGGATTCCAACGAAGCACTTTGTGCCTCTCGGAATGGCAGCAGATGATGCCGCTATGTCTATAAGAGAAAAATGCAAAGCATTTTGTGGCAATCAACAATTTATTATAAGTTCTGCCAACAATATCCTACAAATGCGGGTTATTATACGTATTCAAATGCAGGGTATTTTCTGATTTATCAACGATTAAAGTAATGCACGCATCACCTGTAACGTTTACTACTGTTGTAACCATGTCTAGTACTCTGTCTATACCTGCAACTAAGGCAACAAGCTCTACAGGAAGACCAAGGGTTTCAAGTGATAGCCCAAGGAATAATAAAATTCCGCTAGGAATGCCCGCCGCACCAATTGAACCAATTGTGCAAGTAAAGGCAAGAAGCCCAATATTATAAGGGTTTAATTCAACGCCATAACTATGAGCAAAAAACAGACTGGCAGTAGATAAATAAATAGCGCCGCCATTCATATTAATAGATGTTCCAATAGGAAGCACAAAGTTTGTTGCTGCTTGCGATACACCAAGCTTAGTACTCATAACGCGCATTGTTGTGGTAAGTGCTGCCTTGCTGCTGCTTGTAGAAAGCGCCATAACCATTGGCTCAACCATTTTTTTAAAGAACATAAGTGGGTTGATTCTTGCAAAAATCATTATATAGATAGCATATAAAATAAGCTGCACTAAGCAGGTAAAGATTACCATTATAACAAGCTTACCAAGGCTTAATAATACATCCGCTCCTTGCGTTCCCACTGACCATGCAATATAACCAAATACGCCTAGCGGGGCAATTTTTACAATCATTTCAATCATTTTAAATGTAACGGTTGCACCTTCTGAAAAGACATTTGCAAGAGTTGGGGTTTTATCCTTAACCGAAAGCAGAGCAATACCTAAAATCACAGAAAAAACAATAACCTGAATTACATGACCTTCTGCCATGGCACCAATTGCGTTATCCGGAATAAGACCTACTAAAAACTGCTCAATATCAAGCTTTGGAACTTCATGCTTACCTTGCATTACTGGAAGCTCTGCACCTACCCCTGGCTTAAAAATAAGGGATAGTATAATACCAACGCCAACCGCACCTACTGCTGTAATAAGAAAAGATACCACAGATTTTAGGCTAAGCCTTGTAGCTTTAGATGATGATTCCATGGTAATAATCGCAGCAACAATCGAAAAAACTATAAGCGGAACAATTACCATTCTAATAAGGTTGATAAAAATGGTGCCTAAAAATTTGACTTTTCCAGCCTCCTGCCCTAGCCACATACCAGCAAAAACTGCGAGGATTCCTGAAATTATAACTTGCTGCCAAAGTGGTAGCTTCCAAATTTTTAAAAGCTTCATAGTGTCTCTCTATAAGGATTTTGTTGATTTATGCTGACTAGTTATTTAATCTAGCCGACATAAAGTCAAGTATTATGTGTTTTTTTCATGTCTGAGTTAATTATTTCCCTTATTAATACATCTTTCGGTTATGATAATAACCCGATTTTTAAGGATTTGTCATTATATCTTTACCGAGGTGACAAAGTTTGTTTAGTCGGTAAAAACGGCTGCGGTAAATCAAGCCTGCTTAAACTGCTTGCAAAAATTCATGAGATGGATAGTGGTGAGATGCACGTTCGTAATGGGGTCAATATTGGTTACCTATGCCAAGATGCTAAAATAGACTCAAGTAAAACGATTTATGAATATGTTTTAGAAGGATATGAAAACTTAGAGGAAACCAAATACCTAGCCGACATGGTGATCGCAAACCTTGGACTCAAGGGTAATAAAACAATGGAACATTTGTCGGGTGGAAAGCTTAGGCGCGTTGCTCTTGCTAAAACTCTGGTTAGTCAGCCAGATGTTCTTTTGCTTGATGAGCCAACCAACCACCTTGATATTTCGGCAATCGAGTGGCTGCAAAGTTATATAAATTCAAATAAAGAACTTACAGTGCTTTGTATAAGTCACGACCGTGAATTTTTAAATGCAATTTCAAACCGTATTTTCTGGATTGATAGAGGGCAGTTTTATATTCACAATAAAGGTTACTCTGATCTTGATAATTTTATGCAGCAAATATTTGAGCAGGAAGAGGCAAAGCTTAGAGTGATGGCGAAGAAAATGGAAGCTGAAAACCACTGGCTTGCTTATGGCGTGACAGCTAGGCGTAAACGTAACCAGCGCAGACTGAAAGATCTTTTTGATCTTCGCAATAAACTTAAGGCAGAAAGAGCAAGAAATAAGCAGCTGGCTGTTGATATGAAGCTTCCTGCATTAAGTTCAGGTCAAATGAGCAAACTAGTACTTGAGTTTGATGATGTTACTCTTGGCTACAATGACGTTTCGCCCCCAAAAGTAATTTTTAAGAATTTTACAGCCCGCATTATGCAAGGTGAAAAAGTAGGTGTTGTAGGAAGAAATGGCGCAGGTAAAACAACTTTAATTAAGATGATACTTGGCGACATTGAGCCACTGGAAGGCAATTTTAGAAAGGGCGTAACTGTAACAATTTCATACGCTGACCAGCATAGAAAATCTATTGATTTAGATAAAAGCCTTTGGGAAAACCTATGCCCAGAAGGTGGCGATCACGTAAACGTAAACGGTACAATGCTGCACGTCGGGTCATATTTAAAACGTTTCCTTTTTAAAAATGATCAGTTTTTGGCTAAAGCATCTACATTATCAGGTGGGGAGCTTAACAGGCTGTTACTTGCTAAAGCCCTTGCAATCCCAGGGAATTTATTAATCCTCGATGAGCCGACCAATGACTTAGATATGGACTCACTCGAGATGTTAGAGGAAATGCTAACTAATTATAACGGAACAGTTTTAATAGTAAGCCACGACAGAGCATTTTTAGATGATCTGGTTACCCGCACTATAGTTATTAGCGACGACAGAATTGATGATATTATTGGCGGTTATAGCGATTACTTAAGAGAAACTTCAAACAAAGCCCAAATAAAAAAAGAAGCAGCTAAAAAGATAGAAGTTAAAGAAGAAGCAAAACCAAAGCAGCAAACAAAGCTTAGTTATAAAGATCAGCGCGACCTTGATATGATACCATCGCAAATTGATGAGCTATCTACAAAAATTTTAAGCCTTGAAGAAGAGTTAAGCGACCCTGATCTATACGCTAAACATCCTGATAAATATAACCAAAAATCAGAAGAGTTAGAAAAGCTTAAGGCTGAGATAGATAGGCTAGAGCTTAGATGGCTTGAAGTTGTTGAAATACAGGAAGGACTGAAATAATTGATTTAATAAAGAAGATAGAAGAAAAAGTTTTGATGAACAGAAAAACTACAGGCATTAGCCAAAAGATAGAGGGGGCTTTTTAAGCCCCCTCTCAGCACGGAAGGTAACAAATTGATAGCATTCTAATAGCTAGTTAGAACACGTACTCTTCGATATAGTCTCTACCGCTATCGGTAAGATTACTATATGAATTTGATGGGAAATGTTCGTAAATGTATTTTATAGCATCAAGGTCAAAACCTGTGTCATGGTTTACATAGCCATATGATACTTCACCTTTTTCATCTAAGAATTCAAGACTGAATTCAGATTTATTAGGATTAGAATCAGCAGCTAATCTAACAAAATAAAGACTTGGATACCAAAACTTTAAGTTAGACTGTACCAGATCATGAGTTTCGGCGAATGCTTTATCAACTTTAGAAAAATGAAATTCTCTACCAGCTGCGTCCACAATGTCTGTATTGTGAAGCATTTGGTTAATTTCAGTATCTAAATGGTAATTTGCTATGATTTTACTCATGTCAAATCTCCTGTAAAGGTTAATTTGATAGAGTAAAAGGCTTATAACAAAAAGTACTTGCCTTTTACTCTTCATGAGTCTTTTGATTTGAATTATCTTATTAAAATAGCTGCTAAAAATTAGGGTATAGGGAACTTCTAGCTTTGCATCTTTTATATAAGCTAATACAACTTAAAAGACTTGTATGTATCTTAAACAAAATTTTTTGCCCTTGTAAACCCCTTTTTTAAAAATTAATTGAAAATTTTTTCTTAACATCTTGCAAAGCCTTATTTTATAAAGGCTTTGGATTAATAAAAAAATTTAATTTATGTGGTTTTTTTTGATTAAAATGTGTAAGTGGGTACTGTCATCAAAAAATTCAGTTAATGATTTTTAAATTCAATACCCATTTTTAAGTTTATTTGTTTAAAACTTTATCGTAAGAATGGATTCTTGTGAGATACCTTTAAATTTACCATAAATGCGAAAAACGCACTGGCGTTTCTTCGCTTAAAAATGGGCGTTAAGTAAAAAATAATTCCCCGGATTATTTTTTTTACTTCCCCCCTCTCACCCATTTTTAATCTCATAAACTGACAACCCATCATATGATTCAAATAATTTAATAAATCTACTATCTTAATTTGTGATATGCATAACAGCCCAATCCAATATCTTCTGTGTAACAAAATGTAACATAGTCATAGTTAACAGTAATAGGCAAATAGGTTAACATAACATTAACGAGACTTTATTAATTTTTATTAAGTAGCTGATTATTATGACTATATTTGGACAGAATCAAAGAACTATACAAAACAAAATAAGCTGTTTTGGACGTGGCGTACATAGTGGCGACCCTGTACATTTATCTTTGGTTCCTGCTGAGGAAAATACAGGTATTAGTTTTATTAGAACTGATCTTAAAGAAAACAATGTTATTCCAGCTAACTATCTTAATGTTTCTGATACTAAGCTTTGCACAACAATTAGCAATGAGTTTGGTACTCAGATTTCTACTGTCGAGCATTTAATGGCTGCTCTTTGGGGATGTGGTATTGACAACGTGATTATTGAGGTTAATAATCAGGAAATCCCTATTATGGATGGGAGTTCAGAGCCGTTTGTATTCTTAATTGAATGCGCGGGAATCAAAGAACAGCAAGCTAAACGTAAGTTTATCGCTGTCAAAGAGGAGGTAGAAATCCATGAAGGCGACGCATATATTAAAATCTCTCCAGCAGAAAATTTCGAAGTGGATATCAAAATCAATTTTCCGAATTCTACTGTCATTGGTACTCAGCATCACAACGTATCTTCTGAAACGCTATGTTTCAAGACAGAAGTTAGTCGTGCGAGGACTTTTGGCTTTGCTCACGAAGTTGCCTATCTTCAGAAGATTGGATTGGCTAAAGGTGGCTCTCTCGAAAATGCAATAGTTGTTGATGGCGATACAATTTTAAACCAGGACGGTCTTAGATTTAACAATGAATTTGCCCGCCACAAGCTTTTAGACTGTATTGGGGATATGTACTTAGCAGGATGCTATATAAAAGGTAAAGTTAGTGGTTATTGCTCGGGTCATAAGCTTAATAATATGTTACTCAGAAGACTTTTTGAGTCCAATGGCGCTTACGAGGTTAATGCTGGTCATTAGTTAATAATACACATATTTTCTAAACAACTGATAAACATAGTTAAAAGGGTAGTTAGTTATTTAACTACCCTTTTTTTATTGCCCAAATATTTCATATAATATAAAATATTAATAAAAGGTTTATATTATCATGAAAACGTACAATTATTTAAAGTATTCAAATTACTCAATAAAAACCTTAAGAAAAGTAATTTATCCTAAGTTTCTGAAAGCTTGTAAAAAAGGAAATATTGATTATATCAAAGAACTATTTGATACGTGCTATAAAACCAATCGCAATTGGTTACTTGAGCATAATAACTCTGAGGCGTTTCAATATTTGCTTAAACACCCAGAAGGTAAACACTGGGATATAGCTAAACATATTATTCGTGAAATATACCATGAATCAAAGCAGCTAACCTTAATTAACTGCGCTCCAATATTTCTGGAATACCTTAAAATCAATCAAAATTTGCATGCTGTAAAATTTTACTTAGAAAATATTAATAAGTCTAAGCTTAATAAAATAGTACTATTTCATTTAAATAGCATCATAAAATCTACTCAGCATATTGAGCCGCTAGCTATGTTAGTTAAATATTTTGGAAACACTGAATTTTTAGATAGCTTTGAAAATTCAGAACATGATAAAGAATATTTACAAAATATATTCAAATATAAAAGGAAGTTTATAGAGTTTGGCGTTACTTATTCTGAAAAAATCGGTATAGACATAATTAGCATAGTAGATGGATTATATAAATTTTCGTTTAAACCAGATGCTTCCGTTGAAGAAATAAAACACCACCTTAAAGAAGGGCTTGAACTATGCGAGAAAACCTTAATTAATTTTACTCCAGTGCTTAAAAAATACTCTGAAATTTCTGGCTTTAAAGTGGTTAAATTTGATGCATTTAAAGAAATAGCCAAATTATACACCCAGCTTAACAGTGAGCAAGAATACACTATTTTAAATGACAATATTTCGCCATTATCAGTATTACCTGAGCAGCCTAAAGAAATTATATTTAGACATTTAGCGGGCGCCGCAAACACCAATAGCTGGATGGATATTGCAACAAATCAAAATGCATTACTTGCAAAGCACAAATGAAATCTATTATATTTAAATAATAAACATATTATTATTTATTTTTACTATGGACGATAAAGAACCTGAGGCTATATATAAATATACCGAACTAGACCTAAATACTCTTATTCTACCTGACTTTATAAACGCCTGCCTTAAGGGGGATTTTAAGTTCGTTAACAACCTTTTTATAAGCATAGTAAAGCCTAACATAACGTGGCTAATTACCTATAATAACTTTGAAGCATTTAATATTGTTACCCAATTCAAAAATAAAGATGATATCAAAATTGTAGATTTATTTTTAAAGTTAATACCTTCGTGGCAAAAAAATGAAATGCTAATTTCCGCAATGGATAAGCTTGTTACCATTCTTACAACAGAAAGAAGCCTAGCCGCTACTAAGATGATATTTAATCATTTATCCGATGAAGATATAAAAAAAACAGCTATAGCTAGTTGTTATGACATGCTTTATAATTTTACTAATTTACATATACCAATTTTAGTAGCCCAAAGACTAAATTCTATATGCTTTATAAAGGAATTTCAAAAACATTATAAGCAAGACTCATTTACCCACACATTTTTAGTTTCTAAGAAAAATTACATAAAACTTGCTATGAAATTTCAGAAAGAAACGGGTATTGATGTATCAGGTGTTATAAGTAGTTGTTATAACTATTATTTCTATAAGCATGCAATTATTAATGAGATAATGCCCTACCTTGAATATGGCTATAAATTATGTAAATTTAAGCTTAAAAAACATAAAAATGCTATTATTGAATATTGTAGAGCTGAAAATATTACTAGCCTCGATTTTGATACTTTTAAGGTGATTATAAATTTGTATAGGCAAATCAGTAAAAAAAATGATCAGACTTATGTACTAAAGTCAATTCAAACATTACCTGTAGAAATTCAAAGCATGATAACTACGCATTTAGAAGCTTCCCTCCCTACATGGAAGACTTTAGTTAAGGTAGGACAGGAAGTGCCTAATCGGACTTCTAAAACTTTTAGAAGCAAAATTAAACTTCCTGAACCGCCAGTACTTATTGAAGGCGAACGTCTTAGAGGCCCGATGGCTTTGTAACTCTAAAATTATTTGCCCTTTCCTCTTCTCTATCCTGGAAAGTTCCGATACTGTTAGCTTCCATAGAGTCTTGAACATGCTTAAAGCTTTCGTAATTTAAATAATGGTATTGAGTTTCTATGCTTGGGTGACTGATATTGTAATCTAGTACACTCTTGATATCATTATATGCCTGATTTATATTTGACTTCTCAAAATAAACCTGCAAGACCTCACAAGTATTCACTTTATAATCTCTACTTAAAATCTCATATAAATCAATCCAGCTATTAAGCTCTTCGGGAATATCTCCTTTAAATTCATCAAAATTTCTTAGAACTGAAAGTATATCAAACGCTTTCATATCTTTTGCTTTAGACAAAACATTATTATCTTGTACTAAAATGATTTTTTCATGTGGGTTTGCAATATTTAAGGCAAATTCAAGACATTTAAATGTGAGGGAATCATACCCAACTATAGTAAAACTAACCATATCTTGTAAAATAGAGAGCAAAACAAACTCACCTTTTTTTCTAATACTACCCGCATATTCCTTCATTAAAAACTCTATCACTATAAAACTTCTATCATTTGTAGATGCGTCAGATATGAATGCCGTAACATTCGATGTGATGAAGTTAATTATATCATCTTCGTTATGAGGAGCTTTGCATAAAAGTTTTAAAACATCTATACTACCTCTAGCAGCCGCTAGGCTAATTAAATCTTCAATGTCGCTATTTATATGAATTTTATCCATAATAATACTAAGAACTTCAGCACAATTATTCTGACATATAACCCTTAGCATCTCTTTATTTATAATTTCCTGCGCAAGGTCACCGTCTATATTATTCAAAACAATCCGAAGCTCTGCTGCGAAATTTTTATTTATAAGAACTTTTACAAATTTGCGGAAGAAGTTTGTATTTTCCTCAGTGTTACAATCAATAAGACCTTCCTCTAATAGCAAGTTAAGCGTTTTTATAACAGGATCATCCATAATGTAGGCTTCTATATTATTTATACCCTGGGAGACAAATTTATAAGAATACTCTAAAATTTTGTATTTATTCTCAGAACTCAAGCTTTTAAAATCTTGTTCAAGCTCATCATTATATTGAAAATCGTATTTTATTATAGTCTCTAAAAAATGCTTCACTATCCCCTCCCTAGCAATCTACTTTATAACCTTGTCCATTTTTTACGCTCAACCCTTAACGTACCGCTTTTGATTGCTTTTCTTACAGCTTTTAAAAGCCTGTTCATGAAGAATACGTTATGGATGGTAAGTAGCTGCATTCCAAGCATTTCCTGCGCTCTGAAAAGGTGGTGTATATAACCACGGGAGAAGTTTAAACAAACTTTACATTCGCATGTATCATCAATTGGTCTGTCATCCATCTTATATTTCTGGTTTCTTATATTTAAATGCTCAGTAGTAGACTCATCGCCCTGCCTATCCTTAAGCTCAGCAGGAACTAACGCCCCACCATGACGAGCAAGCCTTGTAGGGTGTACGCAGTCAAATGTATCAATGCCATATTCAGCGCCGTTAAATATATCGCTTATTCCACCAATTCCTAACAAATGCACTGGTCTGTCCTTACTAAGCATTGACATTGCAGTACCTACAATCTCATGCATTTGATCTTTGCTTGCACCTAAGGAACCACCAATAGCATGTGCGAAAAAGTCATGATTATTAACAAAATCAGAGCTTTCCTTACGAAGGTCGGTATAAACCCCACCCTGAATAATACCATATAGCGCCTGAGAATGGTCATCTGTACGCTTAAATTCCTCAAGTGATCTTAGCGCCCATCTATGCGACATGCGCATTGATTTTGCGGTATATGCTTTATCTACGTGAAATGGAGTACATTCATCAAGCACCACAATTAAGTCTGCTCCTAAATCCCTTTGAATTTGAATAGATTTCTCAGGGGTAAGCATATGGTATGAGCCATCAACATAAGATTTAAACCTTGCACCTTCTTCTGTAATTTTAAGCAAAGTTTTCGGGCGGTTACCATTACGTTTACCTTTAATTTCACTAGCAACAGACCCATGCCCAAGGCTAAATATTTGATATCCCCCAGAATCTGTAAACATTGGGCCGTTCCAGCCCATCATCTTATGAAGGCCGCCTAGCTTTTTCACAACTTCAGAACCTGGCTGAAGCATAAGGTGATAGGTATTAGACAAAATAATCTGCGTATTTGCCTCTAGCATATCTTGCGGCATTACTCCTTTAATAGAGGCCTTAGTTGCGCAAAATATGAAATTTGGGGTTTCTACTACGCCATGCGGAGTATGTAAAAGACCAGTTCTAGCTGATGAATCAGGGTCGTTATAAGTAACTTCAAACTTAAAATTAGGGTACATTGCTTTATATTTTTATATAGTTGATTTATTGTTTTTGAGTAATTTGATAATCATGTAAAATGCAGGCACATTAAGGCTTGCAACAAGCATCTGCAGAATATAGGCGCCTAGGGTATATGTCAAGATAAGGCTATGCCAGGACACAGGATTTGGGGCAAAAATACGCCATGCAAGCAGGTTAAATACAACAGAGTCAACTAAGGCGGCAAGTGACACCGCCAAAATCGTTCTAAGCCAAAGTTTCCCGCCTTTTGTAAGCTTACGAATTTTAGAAAATACATAAATATCAGTGAGCTGGCTTAATATATAAGCGGTAAAACTTGCAATAATTATGGCTAAACTTGGTGTAAACAGCGTAAGCATAGCATTGTGCGCTTCATTAAAGTGGCTATCTTGCTGATTTAGCGTATTTATTGGCTTGTAACCAAGCACCAGAATCATAAGTACAATAAACATCATGGATGAAGCAAAGCTTAAAAATACCGCCTTTTTAGCCTTTTCTACCCCATAAAACTCGGTAAGCAGATCACTTGCTAAAAATGTAGTGGCGTAAACTATGGTTCCCATAGCAATAGGCTCATTATACCATGAAAAATCAGCAGCTTTTAGTACATGAATATTACAAATTATAATGCAAACCGAGGTGTATACATATATTCCCGCATCTTTCCAGTATCTAAAAAACCCATAAATTGCAACGTAACAGCATAAAAGCGTTAGCATACTTACAAATTCAGGTGATAAGCTTTGCAGCAAGTTAATTATACTTTCAGGCGTGATTGATAACATTTGGCTACTTTATAAAAAATTCGCCAAAAGTTAACATAAAATTAATTTTTTGTCAATGAGTCCGTTAGCACCTTTCCCCTATTATCCTCTATACTTCTCATATCTAAATGCTGATTATTTGATAAATATGGCAATAATAAAGTTAGCTTGTGAGATTCAGCTTTTTCCTTAAATTGAGCTATATTAACGCCATTTAAATAAGGATACTCTTCAAAGAAAAAACTTATTACGGCTTGGTTGTGTGTAAGAGCTGCAGGTTTTAGTATGGATGAATACATAACCTGAAACAAAGAGTTTTCATTAAGAGCCTTAGTACTTCCCTTGATTTTGGCAAGCATATAGTTAACTAAAGACACGTCTTTTAGCTCAAGCCCACAAGTAAGCACTAGTATTTTGAGCTTGGTTTTATCGTTAATATGATTTTTTTGGCTTTGTAAAATGCTTTTTATTTCAGAAATATCTTGAGCAAAATTTGTGGAATTTAAGATCTCTTGGAAGTAATGTTGAATATTGTCAGTATCTTTATCTATAATAGATTCGATAAATTCTTTGGCATAGCTCATATATAATGCTCCGTTAATTAATTTATTAAACGGTAACATTATATACAATGCATTCGCAAGAAAATCTTTGTATTGTTTTTAACAATAACTGAACAAGATTTGTTTTATCATTTATTTTACTATTATAGTTGTACCCCGCGCAGGCTTACGCCTCCTGTGAGATGGTTCGCAGCTTTTGGCTTTTAGCCTTTGCTTTTCTAATTCAGTTAATGGCTCTATGTATGCGTGCCTAATTGTTTTACCATCCTTTACTACATTATCAAATCTAAGCTTCTCTATAGCAGGATTATATGTATGCAAATCATTATCAGATGCATCCAGACCATGACCAATAAAGATAATATCTTTAAAAGATCTTCCAATTTCACTTAAGTTTAATCTTTTTGCTTGATAAGCAGATACAATTCCACCCATAAAGCGATTTATAGCAAATGATCCAAACATAGCCCCCATGCAGCCAGCTACTGCAACACCAAGTGATGCAGCTGTACATACAGCAACTAAAACTGCTATACACCCTGTCAGAACAGTCGTTAAAACGTTAAATACTAATCTTTCCTCTGAAGACTTGATATAAAAATGATTAACTAAGCTTTTCTTCTTAATATGCCTTTCTTTAGGCAATATCTGTTCAGGCTCAGCATTTACAACTTCTTGCCTGCGATGGTTATCATGGTGATGCCTGTGATGGTGATGATGTCTGTGGCGATGATGTCTGTGATTATGATTCTGATGTCTCATACAAATAACCCATTATAAAAATTTAATTGCCTGATAATTGTACCATATATAAATAATTGCGATGATGTAGGCAGGCAAAGCTTTTTTATACTTTGCCTGCATTAATTTAAGAGTAGATTGTTATTGCCCTGGAACGATGACCTCTGTATTTGTTAACATGTGCAATTCCTCTTGCAGCTTCTTTAATTTCACCATTTATCCTTGAATTTCTAGCTTGCTGTTCCTGGTAATGTTTCTTTTCTGCTTCTGTCATTTGCTCTGCATAAGCATGCTTTACTGTTTTACCATTCTTTTGCTCATTAATAAACTTTAGCTTCTCAGTTGATGGATTATAAGTATGTAAATCGCTATTTGATGAATCATAATCATGTCCTAAGAAGAAAATATCTTTAATGGATCTTCCAATTTCATTAAGGTTTACTCTTTTAGCCTTATATGCAGAAGATATACCGCCAATAAAACGATTTAAACTATAAGAAGCCAAACCAGCACCAAAACACGCAGCTAAACCTACACCAAAAGGAGCAGCTGTTAAACCGCAAAACATTACGGCAGCAAACACAGTTAAGGTTGTTAACAGTATGTTTAAAGTTGACCTTTCACTAGCAGCTTCCTCGTAAAAGTAGTTTACTAAATCTTTCTTTTTAATATGCCTTGATTTCATATCAAATCCCTAAAAATTAATTAATTATTTATTAATATGCTAATCATTATACAATAAATTAATAACCAGGTCAAGAGCTAAAGTTTAAAAAAAGTTAAAATTTTAGCATTTTTTAAACTTTAGCTGATATTTATAGCTTTTTTATAGAACAGACATGTAATAAATCTTTATATTCCTTGTTATGTAATACCAATAAATTCATAAGGTATTGATAATTATGGATTTACTTTAAAATTAAACATTTCTACCGTTGTTTTGCTTTGAGGTGGCTTTAGCTCGCCAGCCTTTTCTATCCTTTGCT
>MKSX01000024.1 GCA_001897445.1 Alphaproteobacteria bacterium 33-17
AGTATTGCCATCTGTTTGGAATTCTATTAGGACTGAAGCTGGTTTAACGGCACTTACAAATATTATTGCACACCCTAATTTACGTGAAAAATTGGACTGGAATGCAATTGGTTTTGATGCCAATATTATTGATCATTATGCAGCCGAGAATTTTATTGCAAATGAAGCAGATATTATAAGCAATAGTTTAACTGAAAATGCGGTTAAAGATGCAGTTATCCTGTATAAAAAATCAAAAGGTCTAAATAAAATAAGTGATCTGAATGACCAGGATATTGAAAAGCTTACAAATCTAATCTCAGATGTTTGCAGAAATTTTGCAAAGCCTCAGTTAGAATATATTGTTGGTAATGATGAGGCAGCTAAGCAAATCTCTAATATATTTGTACACTATTCAGATAAATTTAGCATTGCTTTTGATAAGTTAGGTTTAACTGATGCAGCTTCATTTAAAGCAGCTTTTGAAGCAAATCCTGAATTTGTGAAAAAGCCTTTAAAAGTATTAGCGCAGCTTGCAAGTAATGTTTATAACAGAGTTGAATCTGATTTAAATACACCTGAAAAGATTGATAATTATAAAAAGGCTTTAGACTTTATTATAAAAACATATGCTGAATATCAGGGTGCAAGTGCAAACAACGCTGGATATAGTTTTGATGTTAGCAGCTTAACGCCAGAAAGAATAGCAGCGCTGTATAAAGTTGTGCCAGTACTATGGTCAGCACTGACTACACAAGGAAATGCTCAGCTATTGTCTACGCTGCTTACAGATCCGGTTATTACATCGTCAATAAACTGGGATTCTATTGGTTTTGATCCAAGAATTGTTGATAATGATATTTTAACAAGCTTTATTAATAGGCAAGCTGATATACTGCAAAATATTATTACCGAGGATCAGTTAAAAAAAGCGCTTGATATCTTTAAAAATTCTCAGGGTCTTGGCAATATTGAAGTCCTTGGACAAAATGATATTAATATTGCGACCGAAGTTATAGGGAAGTTACTAAATTCCTCTATTAGAGCAGAAATAAACTACGTACAAGATAACGATCGTTTGATAACCCAGCTTGCCGATATATTTGTCCATTATGCTGATAAATTCGGAATTAATTTTGCAAACTACAATTTTAGAGATGTAGCAGATCTTAGAGCTAAGTATGCGGCAAATAAAGACATTATTAAAACCCCACTTAACAATTTTATTAAGATGTTTGATAATTTCTATGCAAATTTTGAACAGGTTGTTGCTAAGGATGCTGAATCTAAGTCTAAATTTGATAGATTTGTAGGATTTATTGTAAAAAATAAGGGTCTCAAGTTTGGTGACTGGACTCAGGATTACTCGGATACGTTATCTGACATTATAGCTAATATTGCTCCGGAAACTTTTGCAACTGATGTTGCCAGATTCTTTATGGATCCGAATGTATTAAACAGACTTCCGCTTAAATCACTTGGTATTGATCCAAGGAAAGTTACTGAACAAGATGTTAAAAACCTTGTAAATACTATTGTGCCAACAGCAAAAGCTATTGTTACACCTGATTTTATTACACAAATGGCAGGGTTACTTAATGAATATGATGCAGCAAAAGCATTACCAAATGCAAATTTACTGCCTGTTCAGCTAAAATTTGGTAAGTTACTTGTAGACAAGGTGCTTATAAATAACTCTAAGGAAGTTCCTCAGCTTATTGATAACTTATATAAAGTTATGGCTACTTCTAATAGTTTTGGTGCGGTACTTACATATTTCTTAAGCCCCGCTGCTGGTGAGTATGTTCTTCCAAAAACATCCTTCCAGTATTCGTTTGATTTAATTGCCGATCAAATAGAAACATATAAGCGCGACTTTTTTGTAAAAATAAATACCATGCGTGATAATGCTAAGGCTTCTATCAACAAAAAGTTAGGTGGAAACTTTATTACGCGTAATTTGTTTGCAAAGCCTATGAATTTCTTTGTTAAATTTAATGCAAAAATTGCTAAATCTATCATAAATATGGTTCCTAAGAGTGTAGATTTACGAAAAATTACAAGTGCATTTTCTCATTTTAACCAGAAGGAAATGGTATTTGTATATAAAAATCTTGGGTTAGTGGCAAATTCAGCGATTAACGTTGCAAACGCAGCTATGAAATATAATAGCAGAGGATCAATCTGGTCTAAGATTAAAGTAGTATTTGATGTTACATGGCAGATGACAAAGTTTAACTTTAGGCTATTTGTAATTACACCACTGAAATCAATTCCTTATGCATTTAAATTTATGCGCACCGCAATTGAAATTACTATGAACATAGTGATGTCGAGGCTTTTAAATGTAAAACCATTTAGGGCTATTTTCAAAAAGCTATATAAAGGCAGAATTAAGAAAATAGTTGAGGAAGTCAATAATCAGGCTCAAAACGGCTCTGTATCGTTTGCAGAGGTTCTATATAATGAAAACTCTAAATATTCGGTTATGTTCTTCTGGAACTGGGCGTTTAAATCGTATTTAGTAACAGCTAGTGTAGATGAGTTTACAAAAGAATTTGGTCTGGATAAAAACATTAACTTCAGAAACTGTCAGATCGATATGCTTTCTTACGTTGCTAAGTTAAAAGATAACCCTAATGGGGAAGCGCTTGAACTCAATTTTGATGGCTCAAGGATTGATGTTACTAAGCTTTCTGATCAAAAAATTACTGAACTTCTAAACATTGCAAAACAAAAAATGGATCCAGAATCGTTCAGAAGTTTTGAAGATAATGTTAATAAACAAAGGCAAATATATAAATCTAAAGATTCATTTCTTGGTTAAGTAATATTTCTAAAATTAACAATAATTTAGGCGTAAGTTTTATAAATTTATATATAAAATTTGCGCCTATTTACTTGACTAATTACTCGTTTGGGTATATAAAGCCATGTAATTGTTGAAAATTATAATATTTTGAAGGGCTAAATCATGGCAAGACGTTGCGATATTACAGGTAAAGGCGTACTAACAGGTAACCTTGTTTCTCACTCTAACCGTAAAACAAGAACAAGATTCTTACCAAACATTAAACGCTTAAGCTTTATTAGTGAAGCTACAGGTAAAACATATAGTTTAGCAGTTTGCATCAGCACGCTCAGAACAATTGAGTCTCATGGTGGCTTAGATGGTTTCCTTATGAAAACTTCAAGCGCAAAGCTTACTGAAGTTGCTAAAAAAATTAAAAAAGAGATTGTTTCTAAATTAGCAGAACAAGCTTAAGTTTATTATGTATCAAGGGTAGGGAACATGCAGTACAGTATCCTTGATAAAGTAAAATTTCCAAGTGATATCAGAAGTTTATCAATAGATGAGCTAAAGATATTGTCAAATGAACTAAGGCAAAAAACAATAGAAGTAGTATCTGAGACCGGTGGACATTTAGGCGCCGGTCTTGGTGTTATAGAGCTTACCATTGCTCTTCATTACGTATTTGACACCCCAAATGACCGAATTGTTTGGGACATTGGTCACCAAACTTACCCCCATAAAATTATTACAGGTCGGAAAGCAGAAATGCTAAGCTTACGCCAAAAAGGTGGTTTAAGCGGATTTACTAAGCGTAAAGAAAGTGAATATGACCATTTTGGGGCGGGGCATTCTTCTACATCAATTTCTGCGGCACTTGGTATGGCTGTTGCTCGTGATATCGAGCATAAGAAAAATCATGTGGTAGCAGTTATTGGTGATGGATCAATAAGTGCAGGTATGGCATATGAGGCTTTAAACAATGCTGGTTATAGTAATACCAAAATGCTTGTTATTCTGAATAATAACGACATGTCTATTGCAGCGCCTACTGGTGCTATGAGCAAGTATTTATCAAGAATTTCATCATCTAAGCCGTATTTATCAATCAGAAACGTTGCAAAACATGCTCTTGAATATTTGCCTGAAAGTGTTGAAAATTTTGCCAAAAAAACTGAGCAGTTTATAAAAAAACTAGGCGGCGAAAATGACATATTTGAAGACCTTGGATTTTATTCAATAGGTCCTATAGATGGGCATTCAGTTGAAACTTTAGTAAGTGTACTTACCAATATTCGTGATGATCATACTGTAACTTCACCTTTTTTGCTGCATATTGTCACAGAAAAAGGGAAGGGTTTTAACTCACCTGACTCTAACAAAGAAAAATACCATGCTGTTCAAAAATATTCGATTGATACTCTAGAGCAGACAAAAGTAACTTCTAATAAGCTAAGTTATACTAAGGTTTTTGCGGAAAGTATGATTAAGCTTGCCGAGACCGATGAAAAAGTTGTAGCAATTACAGCTGCTATGCCATCGGGTACGGGGCTTGATTCATTTGCTAAGCATTTTCCAAAGCGTATGTTTGATGTTGGTATCGCAGAGCAGCACGCAGTAACCTTTGCAGCAGGTCTTGCTTGTGAGGGTATTAAACCATTTTGTGCTTTATATTCAACTTTCCTTCAGCGCGGCTATGATCAGGTTATTCATGACGTAAGCATTCAGGATTTACCAGTAAAATTTGCTATAGACAGGGCAGGATTCGTGGGGGCAGATGGTCCAACCCATGCAGGAAGCTTTGATATGGCATTTTTAGGGGCGCTACCGAATATGGTGATTCTTTGTCCAAGTGATGGGAATATGCTTATTGATAGTGTATACACAGCCAATGAATATAACGAAGGCGCAATTGCTTTCAGATACCCACGTGGAAATACAGAGCTTGAGCATTTTGTGTGGGCGCCAAAGTACTTAGAGATTGGCAAGGGCAGATACATTAGAAAAGCAAGTGGTGACACTAAAATTGCCTTAGTAACAATAGGTACAATACTTGATGAGGCTGTGAAAGCTGCGAAATTTCTAGAGGATCAAGGACTTCAGGTAACTATCTTTGATGCAATATACGCAAAGCCAATTGATAAACTTGAAATTTTAGAAATTGCCAAAACCCATGATGTAATTATCACTATTGAAGAGGGTTCTATTGGTGGATTTGCATCTCAAGTAAGTAAATTACTTACTGACGAAGGGTGTTTAGATAACGGTAAACTTATTTTTAGAAGCCTTATGATGCCAGATGCATACATAGACCAGGCAACCCAAAGCGAAATGCTTAAAGAATCAGGTTTAGATAGTCAGTCTATTGCAGAATTTGTTGTTAATATTAATGAAAAAATCGCTAAATTGAATTTGCAAAAGGCATAATTAAATTTAAAATTTATTGCGAAAAACGCCAAAGTGTTTATTCGCTTAAAAATGGGTGTTAAGTAAAAAAATAATTCCCTGGATTATTTTTTTACTTCCCCCAGCACACCCATTTTTAATCTCATAACGCCACCACTTCAAAAATTATTTGCATTATTAAATCTATGATTTATATGTTTTAATATAATAAAAGGATAAAAAATAGCCAACCACCCCCGGGCGGCTATTTTTTCTTCAATTTACTTGGGGGATTAAATTGACATATAAATTACACCCCTCGCCATAAATGGCTCCCCCCCTGGGCGTAATTTATATGAACTTAATAATCTTTCTAATCTCATAATATGTCTACCTACATAATTTAATTTGCATTACTAAATATATGATTTATATGTTTTGATACAATATAGAGGTAACCTTATGCTAGACTTTCCTTTTGAAATTATAGATCTTACACATACTTTAATGCCTAATATTCCTACGTGGGACGTGTCATGTGGGTTTTATCATAATTTAAAGTATGATTATGATATGGAAGCTGAGTTTAAATTCAAAACCCACCAAATTAATATGCAGGAAGGAATAGGCACGCATATGGATAGCCCGGCTCATTGTTTTCCAGGAATGCAAACCATAGATCAGATTGATTTAAATGATTTGATAGCTCCTTGTTATGTAATAGATATTAGCAGCATAGCTAATAAAGATTATGCTTTAAGCGTAAGTGATATCAAAGACTTTGAAGCAAAATATGAGAGTATTAAGCCTAACAGTTTTGTGATGGTTTATACAGGATGGGATAAGTATTGGAATGATGCAGCTAAATATCGTAATAACCATGAATTTCCATCTATTTCAAAAGAAGCAGCAGAATATTTATTAAGCCTAAATATTAAAGGTATTGGTATTGATACATTATCACCTGACAATCCTAAAAATGGCTTTCCGGTGCATAATATAATGCTTGGTAATAATAAATACATTTTTGAGAATGTTGCAAATTTAAGCAGCATGCCGCAAGTCAGTAGTTATATTTTAGCAGCTCCCATGAAAATAGAAGGTGGTACAGAAGCGCCAATAAGGCTGATGGGGTTGGTAAGGAAGTAATATATGTATTTACCGGAAGGTAGAAAAAGCTATGGCCGGGGGGGAAATTTGCGTAGCAAATTTAGCCATAGCTTTTGACGCCTGCGGCGTAATTATTGTATATTACTTATGTACATTTTTTACATATAATTAGGAGAAAGCAAAAAATGTTAAAACAGATTTTAAAACCTAATGGAGAATATAATATTGGGATTTCTAAGCTTGATATTACAGATAATTTTAGAAATCGCTTAATACCCCTCCAAATTTATTTTCCTTTAAGTAAAGGCGAACATGTACCGTTTGATAAATTATATGAAACTAGAAGCGGCAATAAATTTCCACAGCTTGAAACGCAAGTTTTTGCAAAGCCTTGTGATATATCTGAAATGAGCGAATATTACCCTTTAGTGATTTTTAACCATGGTAATAATGGCTTAATGACAGACTATGCTATAATATTAGAGGAAATTGTTTCACATGGGTTTATTGTAATTACCATTCAGCATCAATTAGGATTAGATAAGGAGTTGCCAGAATATCATAGCGGTAGATCTATCTCAAAACATGCAAATGTTATTGATAACATACTTTGTGTTTTCGACTGGTTAAAAAATCATAATATTCTATCTAAACATTGTGATACTAGCAAAATTTGCCTTATCGGTCATTCTATGGGCGGTAATGCATTACTTATGCTTATGTCTAGAATATCAGGTCAGTTTAGAGAGGGAGGAGATGCAATGCTCTCTAATAGTACTTATGTAAAAGAGTGCGTTATTTTTCTTGATGGCGAATATGAAGTACCAACATCTTCAAATATACCTATATTATTTTGCTTATCAGAAGAAAGAAAACATTACCATGAACAAAGTGGTGTTTTAAAATTATTAAACAAATTAGGGTATAAATATATACATTATCCAGGCAGTAAGCATATTAGTTTTATGGATCATGCTTATGTTCACGCTGACAATAATTTGTACTTTAGTGGTGATTTTGACAAACGAACAGAATTTTATATAAATTTAAGACGAAATACATTAGACTTCATACATAAACATTTAGAGATAAATTATGAAAAAGCTAAGTAATCCTCTATATTTTGGTATAATGTGCCTTCTTCTGGGGATGGTTTCAGGGTATGTATCAGGAAGTGGGGATGAGTGGTATCAAAATCTTCAAAAACCAAGTTTTAATCCACCATCATATGTTTTTGCGCCAGTTTGGAGTATCTTATATATTATGATGGGTGTGGCACTTGGTTATTTATATAATAATAAGAAAAAGAACAAATTCCTCATAAAAATATTTAAAATCCAGCTTGTATTGAATTTAATCTGGTCTCCACTATTTTTCTATTTTCACAGAATTGATTTAGCACTAATCGATATTATTATGCTTTGGCTATTTTTGGCATTATTTATAGCTTTTTGTTTTAAAAAACGCGAAACTAAATCTGCATGGCTATGCGTTCCATATTTTTTATGGGTTAGCTTTGCAGTTAGTTTGAATTATAGTTTGTATAGGCTTAATATAAGTTAAGAGATTTAATTAAATGCTGCGACAAATAATTATCGTAATAATTTTCTTATTAATAAACCAAAAAACATATGCAATTCATGATGTAGATAATTATCTTAAAAATCATTTAAAGTCTGGCGTAGCACTTGTTGTAAATAATAATATACTTTACCACAAAGCCTTTGGATTTATAGATTGCAAACAAACTTTGCCAATGCAGTTAGACAGTAAATTTCCTATAGCATCCCTAAGTAAAAATTTTACTGCAGCTGCAATTTTAAAGCTTTCCGAAGAAAAACTGTTAAGTATTGACAATATAATATTGATTTATTTACCAGGCTTCAAAGCAGATTGGGCTGATAAAGTTAGTATCCATCAGCTACTTAATCATACTTCTGGTGTACCTAACTATTTAGAATCTAAGGATTTTGAGCTTTTTTATAAACAAGTTAGAAAGACTTATGAATGGTTAAAACTTATTGAAAATGAAAAATTAGAATTTGAACCGGGAACAAATTTTAAGTATAGCGGTTCGGGTTATAACTTGTTAAGTGCTATACTGGAAAAAGTGTCTGGTGTTTCTTATGGTAAATATCTTAGAGATAATTTTTTCATACCTTTAAAGCTTAATAATACTTTTTCTGCAGCTAATAAAATGCTGACTAGTTTGCAGCAGAATGATCAAAATATAGCTCAAGGATGTATTATACAGGATAATAAAATAGAGGAAGCTGGCGAAATAAATTTTAGTAGTCCTTTCGGTGAAGCTTCAATAATCTCAACTGCTATTGATTTATATAATTGGCAAAAGGCATTATATGTTGATAATAAAGTAATAAATCAAGATAACCTCAAAAAAATGCTTACAAATTATGGTAAAGGTAATGGATATGGCATTTTTATAAAACAAATTTTACAGCAAAAAATTTATTATCATCAGGGCAGAATTAATGGATTTGAGACATATATGCTATATTCACCAACAAACAAATTGCATATAATACTGTTAAGTAATAATCAGGGAATAAATATAAATAAAATTATAGAATTTCTTCTGAATTATAATTTCAAATAGTAGTTTATTCAAAGTTTATGAGGTTAAAAATGGGTGTGCGGGGGGAAATTATAAAACAATCCGGGGAATTGTTTTATAATTTAGCACCCATTTTTAAGTGAATAAACGCTTTGGCGTTTTTCACATAATTTTATGCCTCAGCGCCAGTTGTATACCTAAACGTATAAGGCAATTTCTTTTTAATCCTTGCGCCAATATATGCCATTGCCCATGCTTCTATAAAGTCACCGTCTATATTAAAGTCATCAGTGTTTATAACTCGAATGTCAGTATATTCAGCTATAAGCTCAAGCAGAAACTGATTTTTTCTGCCACCTCCGCCAACCATAATACATTTAGGCTTTTCAGGAAGTACCCTAATTCCTTTTGCTATGCCGCGCGCTGTAATTTCGGTAAAAGTCCTAACAGAATCAGAAGCTGGTAATTTTATAATATCATCATAATATTTAGCAAATGACTCACGGTCTAACGATTTCGGGTAGGTATTTTTTCTAAAAAACTCATCTGACAGGAACTTTTCAATAAGTGGCTCAATCGCTATGCCTTTTCTACCAACTTCGCCCATGTTATCATAATTGCGTCCAAAGAATTTACGCATCGCATCGTCAATATAAGCTCCGCCAGTTCCTACGTCAAAGGCAATAAGCTCATCTGTAGCATCAATATAGGAAATATTAGCAACCCCGCCAATGTTTAAATATACGCAAGGTAATTCAGTTTTTGCCATACCAGCCAAAGCCTTATGAAAAATCGGTACAATTGGCGCACCAAGACCACCCCTTGCCATGTCACTTCTGCGAACATCGCACATAACCTCAATTCCTAAGTTCTCACGGATTATATGAGGGTTGCAAAGCTGTGACGTAATACCACTTTGTGGCTCATGAAAAATAGTTTGTCCATGAATAACCGCAAAATCTATGTCGTTTTTATCAATATCATATTTATGTAAAAACTGTTTTATAGCGTTCAGGTAAATCTCTGATAGCTCTTTCTCTAAAAGCAATATATCTCGGAAACTTTGACTAGCTGCGGTTTTTAGCTTTGTACGCAGACTGTCAGAATATGGAACAAAAAATGTTTCGCAGAGTATTACATCATCTTCACCATCTGTTTTTAGTCTTGCAACATCTACACCATCAAATGAAGTGCCGCTCATTAGACCGATTATATCCAGCATAAGGTTTCTTACTCCGTAAGTTCAAGTGCGCTATTAAGCGCCATAATATAACCATATGCACCAAAGCCTGATATTACCCCGCTAGCAACCTTGGAAACATAAGAGTTATATCTAAAACTTTCGCGCTTATAAATATTTGACATATGAACTTCAATAACGGGGATAGTAAGTATCTCAAGTGCATCCATAATAGCAATAGAAGTATGCGAATATGCGGCTGCATTTATTATAACAGCATTAAAATTACGTGCTTCATGAATCCAGTCAATTATTTCACCTTCACTATTAGACTGTCTAAAGTCGATTGCCATATTGTTTTTATCGGCAAAGTCTTTACACTGCTCTTCAATATCAAATAGTGTGTCATAGCCGTAAATCTCTGGGTCACGCTGACCAAGTAAATTTAAATTGGGGCCATTAATTATCATTACTTTTTGCATATTTTGCCTTTCTTGAAAATATCTCTAAGATAATAAAATAAACTACATAATAAAAAATAAAAAGTCTTAACTTGCAAAATACCCAACATAAATGTAAAAATAGCCTGTTTTAGTTTTAAATAGATAGAAAATGACAGAATTTTTAGATAAGCATTTTGGTAAGATTTTTTTAAGCCTGCTAGTACTTAGGTATATTATTTTATATACCAATAACCTTAATTTATATGCTGATGAAGCTCAATATTATTACTGGTCACAGAATCTAGATTTTGGCTATTATTCTAAGCCTCCACTTATTAGTTTAATCATAGCGCTTTCAACCAAGATATTTGGAACTAATGAATTTGGCGTAAGGTTTTTTGCACCGCTTTTTCATGCACTAACAGCTTTGATCATGAAGCAGATTGCAGGTGAGTTTTATAGTAAAAAGCTCGCAAAAACTATAGCTATAGCCTATCTTGCAATCCCAGCCCTTGCTCTATCATCTATTATCATCTCAACAGATGTTTTGCTTCTTACATTTTGGTCTTTATCTATATATTTGTTCCTAAAAGTTATAAATAGTAGCCAAAAACTACCCGTCACTATTTTACTAGGAATAAGCCTTGGACTCGGAATGCTTAGTAAATACAATATGTTTTTGTTTTGGGTTGGTGGATTTGTATACTTAATTTACACTAAAAAACTTAAAGAAAATTTTTGGTACTGCGCTATTGCATCCTTTGCTGCCTTAATAATTTTCTCACCAAATTTTTACTGGAATTTTGCAAATGATTTTGTAAGTTTCAGGCATACAAAAGACATATCAAAACTTGATCATAGTTCGTTTAACATTCCTAAGCTTATAGAATTTTTAGCTGGGCAGTTTGCGCTAATAGGTCCAGTATTGTTATGCATCATAATTAAAAGTGCTCGTAAATATAAAGATCCACTATTTATGATATCAGCTGCGGGAATACTACCGTTTATAATTTTAAGTCTAACGTCTGGTGCAAATATCAACTGGGCGTCAGTTGCATATCCTGGGCTATTAGTTCTTGGTATTGCTAGCTATCAGGGCAGATTTTTAAATGCGGCAATATTAACAAACATTGTTTTATCATTTGTTGTTATAACACTTGCTCATGTGAATTTTACAAATTTTGACCCACTTTATAGAACTAAAGGGTGGGATCATTACGGCGATGTAATAACTGAAACCTATTATGAAAATAAAGCTGAAAATGTTTTAATTGATGAACGCAAGCTACTTTCATGGGCGCTTTACTATACCAAACTTCCAAATAGCGTTATATACAAAATTAGTGATTATAAGGATATTAAAGACCACTACGACTTAACCAAAAGATTTGAGGGTTATCATAATAATAGCTTGATTGTTACCAAAGATTGTAATAAAAATTATGGCAAACTTGTTAAGCGCTTTAAACCGCTTGAAAGTGTAAATAAATCACCAGATATTTGCCTGTATTTCTATGAATAAAATCAATATTGCTGTTATAACATGTTTATTAGTTTTAGCTTTTTTAACAGTTGTGCTAGATGATTTAGATATACTGGTATCGACATATTTTTATGGTAGTGGTAACTTTAGTTCTCACTTTATTCTTAAGGTTATTCATAAGCTGGTTCCTGTATTTATAACGTCATTGATTATAGGTTTGCTCATAACTTTGGCTTATAGTCATTTTAAAAAACAATATAAGTTAAGAAAACGAATTTTATATTTAATTTTATGCCTTGCCATAGGACCAGGTCTTATTGTAAACACTATTTTTAAAAATAACTTTGGCAGAGCAAGACCAAATCAGGTAGTTTATTTTGGCGGAGAGAAAAACCATTCCCAGCCATTTATTCTATCTAAAGAATGTTCCAAAAACTGCTCGTTTGTATCAGGTCATGCTGCAGCAGGGTTTTATACTACAGCTTTTGCTTATGTTATGAAAGGTGGCTTTAATCCTAAAATATATTTGGCGGGTCTTTTACTTGGGTTTATCACAGGAATTGCCAGAATCATCCAAGGTGGTCATTTCTTAAGCGATATATTATTTAGTGGAATATTTGTAATAACTGTAAACTATTTCTTATATAGAAGAATGTTTAGGGATAAAGAAGGCATATATAGTTAAGTATTTATAATTCTGGTATGCGTTATTTCCCTACTTTACCGAAGCATTACTAGGCTTCGCTCGTCATTCCTGCACCATAATTCAAATACTAACTATAGATCTCTAACATGGTATTTGACTTCATCTATACTTAAACCACCTCTATAAAGTTTATCACAAATTTCAGATATATCCTGACCATGCTCAACTTTATATTTTTGTATTAAATCTATAAATGGCTTTTGTTTTTGTAAAGGCTTTAATTTGTATTGAATCACATCAACCAGACTTTGTTCAGAATGATTGAATGAAGGATCAAAGCGCCACTCTCGTGGTTTTTTCGGCTCAATAAAGTCATTCAGCCAGAAATTAACTTTCATAAATAACTCGTTATAATAATATGTAACAATACTATTATAACGGGAAATTCATGAGGGAGCTACAACTTTTTAGGACCTAAAGACTATTGTAATTTAGTTATTAGCAATTTTTTCTATTTCTTCTTTATTTAACCTATATACTGTCCAGTCTTGCATAGGTTCTGCACCGAGTTTTAAATAAAAATCTATAGAAGGTTTGTTCCAGTCCAGGCACCACCATTCAACACGCCCGCAGTCACGCTCGACCGCAATTTTACAAATATGCTTGAAAAATGCTTTACCAAAACCGCGTCCTCTAAACTCTTCCCTAACATAAATATCTTCAATATAAATACCGTATTTGCATAAAAATGTAGAGTAATTATGGAAAAACAGTGCAAACCCAGCAGGTTTGTTATCTGCTTCTAATATTAACACTTCAGCTTTTGGGTTGTTGCTAAATAATGTTTTTTCGATATCTTCTATCTTAGCAGTAACTTTATCAAGCATTTGCTCGTATTCAGCAAGCTCTCTAATAAATGTAAGAATTAAATTGCTATCAGTTTTGTCTGCTTTTCTTATAATATAATTATTCATAAGTTCACCCTAATTTTTTCGTAAGCCATAAACATAAATCATCATCTAGCATAATATTATTACCAGGTTTTATCGTCTTATAATCATAAGTAATTCCATTTCCATCAGGAATATAACCTCGTTTTATATAAATTTTTTGTGCAGCCCCATAATCTATATACAGTCCTACACCTAATCCTACAATTTTATTGTAATCTTTGGCTTTATTTTCAGCTTTTTCAAGTAGAATATTTCCAATCCCTTTATTACGAAATGGAGGCAGAACGTTTAAATCTTGGATTTCAGGTATATTATTTTTTATAAAATCAGGATATTGAGATCTAAGGTTAAGTGTTATGTAGCCTGCAAAGTCATGATTAAAATAAGCTACCCAAGCATGTCTTAAGCCATTTCTTTGTTCCAAAAAATAATTACTAAATGTTTGTTTGGGTTTAAACCAGTTAAGATTATGGAATGCGGTAAAAATTTCCTCTATATGTGATTCTTTAAATTCCTGAATATCAATCATTTTTTTTCTCACTCAGCCTTAGCATAATTGCATTGCTTCTGGTAATTCTACTTAATAAATACGTACCCAATATAAAATAAATTACCATAATAATTCCTAAACTGCGGAAGGAATGGTCATAAAAATGCCCTGCAAGCTGAAGGCCAAGTGCAGACATTAAAAGCTTATATGCCTGAATAACAGCCGAAATTCTACCCTTAGCATTTGGTAAATAGTTCATAGAGGCAGGGTAAAGCAGCACAGATGGTGCAAGCTGCGCCATACCTACAAAGTTAATTACGCATGTTATGATAAGCGGACTTCTCACATCAAATATTGCAATAGCTAAAATACCAATAATGCTAACGATAAATAAATACATAGAAACAACTAACATGCTTTTTGGCTTGAATTTATGCATATACATTCCAAATATTACGCTAGCAATAGCAAATGTTCCAGCGAGTGCCCCCTGGTAATAGCCAAAATGGGTAAGCTCAACGTTTAAATCAACCATATAAAGAACAGGCGAGACGCCTACAAATATCCAATGAGGCGCAAACATGAATACCATACAAGAAATTAGTACCATAAGGCTTTTTGACCTGAATATATGAGAATATTTAGTTTTATCTTCTTGTTTTTCAATAGGAACGGGTTTCTTATCAGGTACCCATAAAATTGTCATAAGCATTATCATAACTCCAAACCATAGTAGGAAATGGAAATTACCATGCCAGTCAAAATAAAGTGTAAGATAGCTTCCTATAATTGGTGCAAGCCCAATAGATACGTTGGTAACACCATTAAGCATAGCCAAATAATATTGCTGCTTTTCAAGTGGGTATTCATCAGCAATAATTACAAAACTAAGGAGAGCAGGGGCGGCAATTCCAAGGCCTTGTAAAAATCTGCCTGCAAGCATCATATAGTAAGTTTCTGGGAAAATGCAAAGTACTGATCCTACTATAAAAATAGCCGTACCCCAAAGTATTACTGGTTTTCTGCCATAGTTGTCAGATAAAGTTCCAACAAACATAAGGCTTATACAGTAAGCAACAAAGTTTACTGAAAGTAAAAGCTCTACTTCAAATGTAGACAGTTCAAACAGTGATTTTAGTCTTGGAAAGCTTGGAGTGAATATATCAAATTCCATCCCTCCAAGAATATCCATTAGCACTACGGCTATAAGCATTAGTTTTTTTTGAATCATAAGATTTTACATATTATTAAGTTTATTTTGTACCTGATCATCATCAAGCCATTTTCTATAGCGAATTAAATAATCTACCTGATAATCAATAATTTTCTGATTCCAAGGTTTTGTTTTCGCGCCTAAATAATGATAACCAAAAAATTTAATATTTAATGGTTTTAGAGAAGTTTCCACAGATTCAAGGTAATCTAAGTTATCATCAAACATTATTACATTTTCAGGATAATAATTTATTTGATTAAGAAAAGCAACGAGTATCGGACCCTTTTTGTTTAAATCGGTTGCGAGTATTCCTTTGTAAAATAATGGTTTCCTGTTATGAAAGTTAACATTTAATATAATATTATTTCCAAAATTGCTTTCAAATCCTAAAGATTTTAAATGCTCGTATCTCCACTCTGCTAACTCATCAATAAAGTCTAATTTTCCTGTATTCATATGAGATAATGCAATAAACTTAACCTTTCTGTCTTTAAGTTTCTGTATCCGATTTATAATATTAGGTTCTAAAAGCGGTCTTTTACCATTTAAAAGCATTACTGCTGTTAGATTGTCCCAATTTTCAACATCTCTATATTTATTGATGATTTGATTCCTAAAGTTTTTACCTTGCTCAGTATGCTCGTTAATTAAATATGAGTCTAATGGTTGAATCAGGGTTTCATCAACATCGAAAATAACTAATGTATCTTCAGATATAATCGAGAAATCAGCTTCATTAAAAGATTTTATAGGTTTAATATGGCTACATCCTATGAGGCTAAAAGCCATTATAATTTTAAAAAACAAGTGCATATTCTTTCAGAAGCCTTACGCCATAGCCTTTTTTGCACCAGGCTTTGGTCATTTCAAAAAGGTTTTTATATTCTTTGTCAATTTCAGTTAGCCTGCGGTATTTTCCTTTTTTTAGCACCCAAGGGTCTACACCTCTAAATTTTGGTGTTGTATTAAATTCCCCATTTCCATATTCTACAACTTTAAATATTTGATGAATATTAGGTAAATGCGCTAAAGCCTTATGTATTTTAGGATCTTTAATTTTATAAAGTTTATCCAGTACTTCCTGGTCTACGCCATATTTTATATCATCAGCAGTAATTTGCTTGGCTGCAAACGTGCGCTTTAAAATTTTACTAAAATACTCATAGAAAACAAAATTCCATGGGCTGCTCCATAATTCTTCAGTAAATTCTAGCGATAATACAGCAAATTTTTTGGCAAGTAACTTATCGGTAAAATACCATGTGCCATTTTCAAAATGTAAATCCTGTATAATTTGATTAGCATCTATCTTATTAATTTTATTGAAAATTACGCCAGTATGAACAATATATTGTATGCGGTCAGCGCATAAATCAGGCTGCGGGCGCTCTAGGGCAGTATATTCATGTAAATCAGGGTCAAGTTTTGAAATGCCGATGTCATATTTGCCAGTTACTTCGTCAACATGATACTTTTGTAAAAACTGTAGGTGAATTAAGTCCTGATACGATTTTTCTTCATTATCTTTGTAAAATAAATGGTCACCTAAATGAGAAAAAGCTGTATGCGAAACATCATGAAGTAGCCCCGCAACTTGCTCAGCTATAGGAGCCTTTGCTTTTTGAAGCAATAGTAAAACCCCAATGCTATGTTCATAACGGCTGAATTTGGGAGCCAGGCCAAAATAGACAAGAGGACCCGACTGATCAATATATTTAAGTCTTTGAACAGGCTTAGTTTTTATAAGCTCCTCAATTAATGGGCTTGTAATTTTTTCCTTACCCCAGACGGTATCAACAATAGTTTCAGCAAAAGAAATATTAATATGTAAAATGAAACTAAAAAGAATGTAGCAGGCTGACTGCTTGAATTTCGGCATTTAAAAATCCAAAATTAAATTATTTCGTTAATTATTAGCTTTAATTTTACTTTTTGGCAAGTGGGGTTTAAAAAAATTTTGCAAGAGGAATGTCTTGAGGGTCGCTTTCATATCCATCTGGATCATCAAAAGGAGCGTCTGTATAGTTATTTTTCCTATAAAAATTTTCAGCTCTGGGTGATGATTCCATATGCAAGCTTTTAATATCAATAAATCTCAGCCACTCTTCTATTAAACTTAAGAATTGACTACCATAACCCTTATTCCTTATGTTCTCATTTGTTAGACTTCTTACAGAACCAATTTTTGTTAGGGAATTGTTAGGAGACTCGGAACGCAGAACCGGAGTGTACAATAGAGTACATGAGGATTCGAGTACTGAACCTGCGACAGAATTACCAGCAAAAATAGGGTTATGCATGAAGTCTATTGCCATAATACGAAGGGCAGCGCGCTTATTATCCCAGTGCTGGATATGGGAATATCCTATAACATCTGAACCTAAATAAAGCATTAAGTGCGTATGTTTATCATTTTCAAATGTCCATAAATAAGGGTCTTTAATACCAGCTTTATCAAAGAAATTCGTATTTCTGAATGATTTAGCGGCTTCAAACTCTTTAGGGTGAGAGCATTTTAGCATTCTAAGTCTGTTAAAACCAGATTTTCTGATTATATCGTCTATTAGTTCTCTTTTTCCAACGGTATATCCAGAAAACTTTCCTTGTTTATTATGTGCTTCTTCATTTGATATAAGATTATGTTTCAGGTTGCTATAAGCTTCTCTTGCGCCACTGTTTTCCCTCAAATAATCTCTAAACTTTATATTTAGTTCGATTTCAGGGTGGTTTTCTGGGTATACATGCAAGTGGAATTTATCTTTAGCAAAATAAAGCCGCATAGGAATGTTATATTCACCCTTATATTTATAGCCTAAATTTTCCAAAGCTGTAATTGTTGTTTTAGGATTTTTTACTTCTAAAATAATATCAATAATAGGCTTGGCATAAAGCCCTTGAACAGAAGTTGAACCTATGTGATATATGTTCATAATATTATCTTGCAAAGCTGTTGTAATCAAATTTGCTTCTTTTTCAAACATTTCGACCCAAGCAGGATTATAGGGTAAAATTTCAATCTTTTTCATGGGATTTGCAATATGTAATTTATAAAACTTATATACTAAATTTGGGCATACTTAGCAAATTTTTAACAGGTCATTGCGAAAAACGCCAAAGCGTTTATTCGCTTAAAAATGGGTGTTAAGTTTAAAAATAGTTCACTGGACTATTTTTAAACTTCCCCCCGCTCACCCATTTTTAATCTCTTAAACTTGCTTCCTCAAACTCTCAATATCCCCTGTAGCAATATACGCAGCATTTGCTGATAATTTTTCAATATCCCAGTCCCACCATTTAAGTTCTAATAAAAACTCTATATTCTTACTATCAAACCTTTTTCTGATTTCTGCCGCAGGATTTCCGCCTACAATTGTGTATGGTTCAACGTCTTTTGTAACAACAGAATGCGCTCCAATAATTGCTCGGTCTCCAATTTTGACGCCTGGCATAATGGTTGCAGAGTTGCCGATCCAAACGTCATTACCTATAACTGTATCACCTTTACTTTGGCTATTGAGTGGCACATTAGACCAGCTTTTGCCAAATATCATGAAAGGATAAGTCGATAAACCATTCATAGCATGATTACCGCCATTCATAATAAAACGCACACCCGTTGCTATTTGGCAGAATTTACCAATAATAAGTTTGTCACCTATAAAATCGAATAAATACAATACATTTTTCTCAAAATTATAAACACTCTCTAGATCATCGTAATATGTATAATCCCCAACAATAATTTGAGGATTTGTGATAATATTTTTCAGATAACAAGTTCTGGTAATATTAGGAATAGGGTAAAGAGTATTCGGGTCTGGATGCAGCATATTACAAATCCATTCTTAAGTAATTGAAACTTATATCATTTATATATCCAGGTCTTGAATATTCAAGTAAAATACAAAGGTATTTTACTTTATATTTACTCCAAATTAACTAAACCTTATCCAGCTAAAGTCTCGTTGCATCTCATATATATTATTACTAATAGGGTCGACTGATGTTAGATTAATCCACCCGCCGTTTACAAGTTGCTGTAACACTTCTTGTCTGCCTATAACATCGGATATAACGCCGTTCTGAGCGTATATAACAACTAAAAGCCTTACAGGTTCGTGGTATGCAGTATCGTCATCAAGATATATTGATTGAAGGGCAGGGCCATGCATAAGATCACTTGCATTTCCTTGCATAATCCCTATTTTGCTTGTAATATTTTGGGTTATTTTACTTCCACCACCATATGCAACGTTGTCAAGACTTGCAAATAGGTATTGCAAATTAATCCATTTAGCAACAATAACAGGGGCGGTAAGGATTTTCTCAAGCAAACTTCCGTCTTCATCAATTTCTGAGTTATATGAATGCAGGAATGACTTGCCAAGTAAATTAATATTCTTTGTAAAATGTCTTGGGGCAATAATAATTGAACTATTACCAGCTAATCCCCATTCTGGTCTTGTTTCAGCCCAGTTAACGCTTTTGGTAGTAATTGCATTATTTACATCAATTTTATCGGCATTAAGACCCATAGAACTTGCGCGCCAGATATTATTTAAATACTTAGCTTTAGAAAGGTCATGATTTATGTTGCGAATATTTTCACTAACTTCATTAGGATAGTTTTTATATATTTGTATATCGTCTGTAGTTGTATTATGTTCTGCTGCTATAAAATGCGTATCATCTGGAATACAAATATCCTGAGACTTTAGATATTCTCTAACTTTTGCCTCATTTAATATAGCCGCTAAAACTTTAGCATTTATGCCGCCGCTATGACCACCACACGCCCCACAATCAAGTGAAGCTGAATATGGATTATTCTGCGATTTACTACCATGACCGCACAAAAACACAAACTTTGCAAAATTCTTTGTAAAGCCTGTTTGCTTTAAAAAATTCTCCGCATAAGCACATTGTTCGGTAAGACTAATGCCGTAAATCTCTCTTTTATTGTCTTGTAAAGTATATAATGAAGGTACGGTATTTATATCTGGTCTGATATTGAGTATAAATTTGTTTATAAATTTAGATGTTTGAAGTGGAAAAAGCGTCTTGAAAAAACTATAGATTCCAAACCACCCGCCAAGCGCCTCAACAAGCGCGAAAGGTGCGGTAAATGCATATTTTAAAGCCTGATAAAATGCTTTAAAGGTATCTAAACACTTTTTCCCCCATTTATCGCGCAGGAATCTGCCTTGTGAACATACTGGTATTTCTTTAATATTATGCTTAGGGGCAAGCAGCACAGGGCAGTTAGCTGATTTTTGCTTATCATGAAACTTATCAACTATTACAGGCACACCAAAAAAGCCTGCATATCCAAGCGTTTCGTAATTACCCGTAGATTCAATAGCTCTTCTTAGTGGCTCAGATCTTACGTCAATACAAAAAACAAATTGTGCATCAGGAATAGTACTTGTAATATTATATTCCTGTCTAATGAGTGGATACAGAAAATCTTTATATTTTTGCTCAGAATTTGTTATTTTACTAATTACATTTGTCTGATCTTGAGTACTTTCAGATATTTTATATTCTGATGCATCAGACCATAAAACAACTGCCATTACAAGTCTCACAGCAAGATAGTCATTGAATGATACAGGATAAACAGGTGGGCATGCAGGATCTTGCCAATCCACCTGATTTTTAATATATCCAGCCCATCCAGGTAAGGAAGTCAGTAAAAACCTTAAAAAATCAGTGTAATTACTTTCATCAATCCCTAGTTTTTTAAGTGATAATGTAATAACAATATCAGGATTAGCCGGAAGGGATCTTAAAAACTGAATAGATTTTTTATCATTTTTATGAAATTCTTTGTCATAAACTGCTAGCATTTTCCATGCGTTAAATAAGCCTTTTTCTCTGAATGGCATTTTAATAGTAGCCTGCCCATTATCAAAATAAGCCTGAAGCCATTTTATGCTATGAATATTAATATCTTCTAATTGTTTAGGTATATCGGTATTCTGAAAATACGAGTTTGCAAGAGATAACGCATTTTCAAAAGGTATTCCTTCTAACCCCGATAAAGGATTCTTTGCGATAAAACTTTGCAAAGGCCAGAGTGGCGCTATAACCTGCCATGCTTCGTTAATAGCATTTAAAACGTGCTCAGGAGCATTATATTCTTTACGTGAGAATAGGTTTCTTGCTTGCATTTTTCTCATAGATATCCTTTTCTAATATTTATAATGATTATGATGAGCAGTAATTGTTTTATGCATAGGCTGGCTTGCATTTAAACCCTTAACATATAGTTTTAAGAACCATGAGTTAAGCAAATTAGATGAAATTTTGTTACCAAATAATGTCAAAAGCCATGACGCGATTAAAACCGTAATGCCTATTATATGAAGGCTATTAAGTTTAGAAGGCATATCTATGTTTTGCGCTGCTAAATATTTGTATATAATACCAACGCTTATTCCATAAATGAAGGCAAATATACTACTTGCAAAAATTGCATCAATCATATGCCTAACATTTTTATTTTGCAAAAGTGGCAATGTAATTTGCGTGCATGCAATATATGCTATAACGACTAACATTATATTAGTATCAAATATGAATATATTTTTATCACTTGTTATGCTGAAAATATATGCGCCTAACATGCCGCAAACAGATGCTAACAAGAAGCCACTTAAACTAACATTCTTTATCTCGTTTCTGTTTTCTTTAGCAATACTTCCTGATGTAAGGAGCAAATATGCCTTAAATAATCCATGCCAGCATAAATGAGCAATTGCAGCCGAGAAAAGTCCAAGTCCGCACTGAACCATCATAAATCCCATTTGTCCCATAGTAGAGCAAGCAAGCATGCGTTTGTTATCGTTTTGTAACAGTTTCCAGAATGTGCCTAAAAATGCGGTAAGCATTCCAAATACGAATATTATATCTAAAGTCCATCGATTGGCTAAATAAAGTGGTGCAAGCCTTGCTAATACAAAACCACCGCCATTAACTAAACCTGCGTGCATTATAGCAGAAACAGGAGTAGGGGAATTGAGAGAGCTTATAAGCCATTTATGCATTGGCCATATTGCAGATTGTGCCATGCTTCCAAAAAGAATAAGTAGAATAGGTAATGTAATATTATGATTTAATGCATTAGCATTAATTTCACTTATTAAAAAACTATCACTTAAATCATATAATAAATATAAACCTATTGAAATTGATACACTCGATAAAGCGAAGTTTTTAGCTGCAAGTTTGCCTGATTCATAAGCAGCATTCCATTCTTTTTTATGAACCATTAGGTTTACTAAAATGCCATTGCTTACAATCCAACTTAATACGAACAAAATTATATTATCGGCAGAAACCAGTGAAATAACGGAAAGAATAAGTAAACTTAAACGAATAAGGAACTTTGAATAATTCTTATCGCCTTTAAGGTATGTTTTTGAAAAACTCAATATAGTAATACCAACAAAGCTAACAAGCGTAATCATTACTATAGCAAGCCTATCAATATAAAATAGCGTATCTACCATTTTAAGCTCCCTCCATTTATAGTGATAAATTTCAGCTTGGATAATATTAGAATTTTTTTTATAAGAAAACACTTAAGTTTATTTTTTTGAATTTTTTTATAAAAACAAAAGAATAAAGCCATTTTATTTGCATTACTTTAATTAACTAATTATAGTGGTTGTTTAATTAGCTAATATTGGAGGTTGTCATGGCTTTTTTATCTGCTTTTACGCCTATTTTGATTTTCGTTTCGCTATTTGTAGGAAGTGGCATTTATTATACATCTATTGGCACTGAAAATGCTTTTTATCAGCTGTCTCCTTTAGTGGCTATTATTCCTGCGATAATGGTTGGTTGGGTTAATTATAAAGGAAATTCTGATGCAAAAATGAATGCTTTCTTAGATGGGGTAAGGCATAAAGATATTATAGCAATGTGCATAATATTCCTGCTTGCGGGGGCTTTTAGTGAAGTAACTAAAGCTATAGGCAGTACTGATGCAACAGTAAATCTTGCCATATCTTTTATACCTTCAAAATTTTTACTTATTGGAATATTTCTAACGGCTGCTTTTATTTCTACGGCAATAGGAACTTCTATGGGAACAATAGCAACAATTGCGCCTATTGCAGCGGGATTAAGCGCTCAGGCAGATATAATGCCGGCTTTAGCAATCGGTACCGTTGTTGGTGGAGCTATGTTTGGTGATAACCTGTCACTAATATCAGATACTACAATTGCTTCTATCATGTCACAAGAGGCAGATTTTAAAAAGAAACTCAAACTAAATGCTAAGGTTGCAATAGTTGCTTCCATCATTACAATCATATTCTTATTAATGCAATCAGGAACAGGTGCTGAAATACAGCCAAAAGATTATAATTTTATTTTAGTAACGCCTTATCTTTTGCTAATAATTCTGGCGCTTACTGGTATAAATGTTTTTGTTGTATTAATTGCGAGCATTATTTTTAGCTGCGCGCTCGCTAATATGCAAAACCCAGACCACGCTTTAATGTTTATCAGTAGCCATATTACCAAGGGCTTTTCAAGCGTTCATGAAATCATGCTCTTATCGCTTATGGTTGGTGGGCTTTCAGGTTTAGCTGGTAAAGCAAATCAGCATTTAGCTGAAAAAATATCTGTCTGGATTAAGGCATCGGGTGGGGGCATGAAAATGTCGCAGTTTTTAATTGCTAAAACTGTGAGCATATTTAACTTGCTGCTTGCTAATAATACTATTGCTATCATTTTTAGTGGTGAGATTGCAAAAGATATTTCCAGAAAACAATCTTTGCCTGCCCATTATAGTGCGGCATGGCTTGATATATTTTCATGTGTGATTCAGGGAATTATTCCTTATGGTGCGCAAATACTACTTGCAAGTACTGTTGCTAAAGTCTCCCCATTATCAGTAACGCCATATGTTTATTACTGCTTTATTTTAGGTTTGGTAACCATAGCTCATATTTTATATTTTAAGCCAAAAGATGAATAAATTTGAACAGAATATAATTAGTATATATGGTGATAAGGGCAGGGAGTGGTTAAACAATCTGCCTGGTATTATAAGCAATATATCCTATAAATACGGCATCTCTAATATTCAGCATGTTGATAATCTATCCTTTAATTACCTTGTTAAAGGCATTCAGAATAATAATCGCATTGTTATTAAGACGGGCTTAGATGAAAAAGCTTTATCAAGAGAAGCAAAAATACTTAATTTTTATGCTGGTAAAGGGGCGGTTAAACTTATTAGCTATGAAGATGGCGTTTTAATATTGGAAGAGGCAGTACCAGGGGATTCTTTGTTGCCATATGCAGATACTGATAATAAATCAGCAATCGATATTGCTTGCATGATTATAGATAAACTTCATACCCAAGCAACTGTCCCCAAAAACCAGTTTACTTATATATCAGAGTGGTTGAAGGTTTTAGATAAAGATTGGAATATTGACCATAACTTGCTTGCTAAAGCTAAAGATTATAGAGACGAATTAATAGCATCAGCAAAGCATGAGGTTTTGCTGCACGCTGATTTACACCACGATAATATTATCAACAACGGAAATTCTTGGCTTGCAATTGATCCCAAAGGAATAATTGGTGACCCAGCTATTGAATACTGGGGCATTATAAGAAATGTGGATGCTGATTTTGATTATATCTCAGCTAATGCAAATATACCTGCTGACAGACTAAAAAAATGCTCGTTTGTTATGGCAATTCTACATGCGATTTGGTGCATTGAAGATAATATGAACCCTAGCATATTCATAAATTTTGCCGTCATGTCATTGCGGGGGATGTAAAAACATTCCGTATTAATCTAATTGAATGTAATCAAAATCCATATAAATTACGACCAGGGGGCGAGCCTTATAAAATAAGGCGAGGGGAGTAATTTGTATGTTCGATTTAACCCCCCATTTATATAGAAGAAAAAATGAGTTCCCGGGGGTGGTCAGCCATTTTTTACTTTTTTTATCATTGATGACGTCTATTGCCAAACCTTTTCCCTCAAAATTCCGTCACCGATACTTTGAACTTCTACAGTAATGACATGGAGGCATCATCTGTCGTCATTCCGAGAGGCACAAAGTGCCTCGTGGGAATCCACTTAAGATTTTGCGTCATTTATGGATTGCTTCGAGGTAGCTCTCTCGGAATGACATTTCGTCGCGTGATTGTCATTACGAAAAACATATTATGTTTTGAAGTAATCCAGGAAAATTATTCAGATCTCTTCATAATGCTAACTAACGATTTCAAATACGATATCCCTTGTGACAAGCTATCAACCATATCATCATGTTCGCTTTCAGGGAAGCTTGTAAGCTCATTAATAAAATCAACAATTAGGGGATGGCTTTTTGGAAGCACAACTTTTTTAGAATCAAACATTCCGCTAATACTTAAAAAACGTGTAACCTTATCAATCTTTGGATCAACCCCGCTTACTGGCATTAAATATTCCTGAAGCAGCTCAGAAATAAGCGCATGACCTGACATTTTATTTTCAATTAGCACTATTAAAGGCTTATAATCCTTGTATTTTTCAACAACCATTGCCTTTAGCTGGCTATAACTAAGTCTTTCGCGGAATATATCTATTACATATATCATCTGATTAAACACGCCCAGCGTCACGCATGCGCTATAATCTGCTTTACTTGATACAACAGCCGCAGGATCCCAGCTTTGAATTATAACATCAAATTTAATCGGCAAATGATCATAATACACAAGCTTATCAGGCTTAATAATATTACCCGAGCTTGAAACTGGCTTTTGCATGAACTGCGTTGTAAATACAATGTCCCCAAGCTCACACTGCATATCATTTATAGCTTCAAGATTCATAAGTTTTTCATTAAGCAGCTCACCTTTTTGCCTGCTATATTGATATTTGCCTACTTTATATGTTTTATCATCTTCCTCTATAATGGGCAGAGCAAAAACGTTCCATTTAGACTTTGGCTTAGCTAATAAATACCCGCTTAAATCGTTTGCATGAAGACGCTGCATTACAACAATAACAACGCCTTTTTCCTGATTATTAAGACGGGTTAAAAACGACTTATCAAACCAGTCAAATAGCTTGTCTCTTTGGTACTTTGACCTTACTTGCGCAGGATGGTGCGGGTCATCTATAATCAAAAAATCACCACCTTCACCTATGATGGTTCCGCCACTAGATGTTGCAAAACGAAAGCCATTTTTTGTTGTCATGAACTTCTTTTTTTCGTTTTGCTTTTTATAAATTTGCGTATCAGGGAACATGGCTTTATACCAATCACTTTCCATAATCAGCTTTGTATCTACTGATAGTTTATTGCTAAGCGCCTGACTATAACTTGCCGCAATTATACGATTGGTTGCAGATATTCCAAGAAGCCAAGCAGGAAATGCGGTTGTAATAATATGGGATTTTAAAAATCTTGGAGGCAGATTTATTATAATTCTTTTAAGATTACCCCTAACTGCCTCACATAATATTTCGGAGAGGTAATCTATATACCAGCTATCCAGGAATTCCGTTCCTGGATTTAAGGTTTCAAAGCTTTGTATGACAAATGCCTTAAAGCTTTGCGCGTTTATATTTTTCAAATTTTTACCTGTTTTGGGTTTTGAGAAATTTAGATGAATGGATTGCCGCGCAGAACTCTATTCTGCTATCAATGACTTGACGATGATGCTGTTGTCATTCCGAGAGGTGCGAAGTGCCTCGTGGGAATCCATTTATACCTTAGATTAAAAGTGGATTGCTACAGGATGCTTTGCATCCCTCGCAATGACATTACGTCTATATCTGGAGTTATTTCGAGATACTTTAGAATCCACAATGAAACAATAAGCCTATAAATAATATATGTATTTTCATTTGGGAAGTGGGAGGGTATAAAAAAACGCCCTGAAAAATTAATTTAAGAGCGTTTTTTTATTAAATTCAAAGGATTATTAGATTACAATCCCGTCTTTCACATATTGACCTGCTTCGTGTATAAAGCTTCTGAACGAATATGGGTTTTGATAATAGTTATCACCATAAGCTTCTTTTGCAATTGCATCTTTTGCAGCTTTATAGTTAGGATCTGCCTTAGCTGGATTTAATGTATTATTTAATGTAACGAGAGCATTTTTATCAAAGTTACTATCAATAATCTGTTTGCCTTCTTTTACACCAACAACTCTGATTTTATCATTGCCATCAACATTAACAACAGTAAGTGTATAAGTAATTCCTGAGTCTTTATCCACAAAAGTTTTAGAGTTTCCAACATTTGCAAGTTCACCTAAGATTTTTGTCATACCTTTAAGTTCAGCTTTATTTTTAAAGTAAGCTGATGATTTATCGGCATTCTTTCTAGATCTCATAAAGCCCTGAGCCGCAGTGATAAACGCACCAGTAGCAACACCTGCTGTTGCGCCACCAATAATCACTGATGATGCAAGTATCATCGCTTCAGGTAAGAATCTCCAGAAGCTATATCTGATGAATTGCCAGAACTTTGGATATAATTCAGCCATAGCAGTTGCATCTTTACCTTTTGGATTAAGCATGGCTTTTATGGTGCGTCCTACAAGTCTGAACATCTTAAATTTAGCATCTTTATACTGATCGATATCTTTCTGCTCAAGCTTTTTAGTAATCATTTTGCCATTTGCATCTTTTTCACCAGTTTCATATTTTCTTTTTGATTGTCTTGCTTCATCCTTACCATAAGCTCTAAGAGCATCCATAAGTGGCGCAGCATTATTAGACTCAACATATTTTTTAACGTACTTTACTTTAACTTCTGTATCTTTATGTTTTAGTCTGTAACGTATAGTAACGATAAATTCACCAAGGAGTTTAAGACCAGAACCAATTGCAGTTGTAAGACTTGCAAATTTTCTTATTCCGTCTAATCCACCTTTTGCCTTTAAATAACCTAACATACCTACAGCAAGCTTATAAAGCTTTTGCATCCAGTCAATCACGTCAGCTTCAAGAAGCCATTTTGACGCATAGTTTGTTGCTTTACTAATTCGGCTATCAGCTCCAAAAAGTTGCTCTACCATATAAGCAGGCATTTCTGTAAGCATTGTATAAAACTTTAAATCCCTGTTTTCAAATAGAAATGATACTGCATTATCAACTACTTCTTTGTTTACTAAAGCGCCATTAGCTTCTGCCATGATTTAACTCCAATTTTTCCTATAATTCTGAAATTTACTTACCCTTATAAATAAGCTCTCGCATTATAACACAAGACTATTTGACTCTCAACAAAAAAGATTAACCTTTTTTTAACTAATAGCTGCAAATTTTAACTACTTTTTCCAAAAATTCTTATTTATCAACACCATAAAGGTAATAATCTCTAATCTACCTATAATCATAAGTACAATCAGGTTCCATTTTGCAAAAGTTGGTAAGTTGTTAAATGATCCGTCTGGATTAATATGCTCTCCAAGACCAAATCCAGCATTAGAAAGTGCTGATATTACAGAACTTATTATGGTAATGCCATCAAGATTACTAAGTGACATTATAAGCATTCCTACCATCATTACTATAAAATAAGAAACCACCATAATAACTGCGCCCATAGCGACCTGATCATTGAGGTATTTGCCATTATAATGGATTTTAAATACCCCATGAGGATGAATTAGCGTATTAATATAATTACGAATCACTTTAAATAAAATTACAATTCTGAATACTTTTATACCGCCTGTGGTGGATCCTGTCATCCCGCCAATTATAGCGGCGATTATAAGGCAAAACTTAGGAAACATATGCCAGTTATCATAATTAGTGTTGGCAAAGCCAGTAGTTGTGAGTACAGAAATAGTATTAAAAAACGAATAATGAATTGCATTCACCAGTTCATAAGTTTTGGTTAGGTAATTATATAAAAATACAGCGGTTCCTATAACTAATATAGTGCCTAAATAATATTTAAACTGAACATCCTGTCTGATTTTATCAAATTGTTGATGCTGTAAGTGATAAAAATGGATAAATGAAGTAGCGCCGAATAACATTAATACCATTAAAATTATATCAATTTTGAAGTTTTTAAAATACGCAACTGAATTGTCATAGTTTGCAAATCCGCCTGTTGATATAGCGGTTAAAGTGTGGCATATTGCATCAAAAAAACTCATTCCAAAACTATATAGCGTAAATATACCAATTGTAGTCATGATCATATATATTGTAATAATAATGATCGATATACTTTCCACTTTTGGCAGGATTTTATCTGATTTTTCGGTGAATTCCATATTGAACATCTGCATTCCACCAATTTTAAGGTTTGGTAATATTGCAACTCCGATTACAACAATTCCAAGACCTCCAACATAATTAAGCAAACTTCGCCATAATAATATACCTGGGGATTTATGCTGAAGATTGACTACAACAGAAGCCCCACATGATGTTAGCCCTGATACAGCCTCAAAAACCGCGTTTGTAACACCTAAACCTTTAATGCTAAAATAAAGGGGCAGGGCTGTATAAATACAGGCAAATATCCATATCATTATAACAGTTAAAAATCCATATCGTGGTGCAAAGTATGCTGCTCCCTTAGTAGTAAGTATAGAAAATATATTTAGTAAAAACCCAATAGCAATACCAACAACGCCAATTATCACAAAGTAATAATAATGATTATTATTGTGGCAATAATCCCAAACCCCAGGAATAAGCATTAAAAGCCCAAAAAATATAAGAACAAAGTTTAAAGCTTTAATGGTTGATTCTCTTCTGGTCATGACAAATACTTTCTAGGATTTTTTTAAATCTTCGCAAAAATATAGAGTTTTGTAAAATGATAATATTTCCAAAAGCACTATTTAAATTTCTTAAAACTCAATAATTTATTTAAAATTTTTTATATAGGCTGCAAGTTATTTAATAAAATGCTAATATCCCCGCGCAATTAGAGTTGGGGAATAATATGCTAACAAAGGAGCAGCAATTATATAGTGCTGTTAAAAATTCAAGTATTGATAAGGTACGGACACTTTTAAATAATGGTGCAAACCCTAGTTGTTTGATAATAGTTCAGACTGAAATAGCATCGGGAGAACTACACCGTGAAACGCCACTCCATTTAGCTGCTACTCTTGGTGCAAACGATATCATCCAGATTTTGCTTGATTTCAAGGCAAACGTTGATGTTTTAGACAGTTTCAAATGTACGCCGCTTATGGCAGCAGTTTGTTCCAACCATGTTGAGGCTGCGGCATTGCTGCTAAAAAATCATGCAAATGTAGATTATAATAATGAAGGTTATACGGCGATCGCTTATGCTATTATGTCTTCTTATGATAAAATGGTAGAGTTGTTAATTAAACATAACGCTTGCGTAAACTTTACGCAGTCTCAGATAACTGAGCTGCTTATTTGCGCCGCAAGACATCATGATAGTAAAATAACAAAACTTGTATGGCAAGAAACGTATTTATCTAATAAATACAGGCATGTAAACGCTACATCTTTAATAGATTATTTTAAAGAAGAAGAGGAGGAATTTTCAGGCTTTTTAAAGAAAAATAATATTCCTGAAATACCTCTTAATTATTTTAAAAATCTTCCATTAACTTACATAGAGCTTATCAGGTTTTTACAAGTTATTGGTAGTTTTGTAGCTTGGGATTATATTCAAAATAATAGGAAAGGCGAAGTAATCAGTCCCCAAAAATTTTTTAATTGCCTAGTAGTATATAGGGGGGCTGTAAATAAAGCTGCATGTACAATACTACCCAGTGAAATAATAGAAGAAATTTCCCAATATAACTATATAGACAGTGCATCACTTCATAGCTTTAGATTACAGTTAGAAAGAAGAATTGAAAACAACACAAGATCATTATAAAAACTTGTTTAAATATACAATGAATATGTATCAGCAAAATCTTTAAGAGTTATGCCATGTACATCACTCAAAAAGACCTTGCTGAAATTTTTACATATGCTGCTGAAACAAACTTTTTTTAGCATTGCTAAGAGCATTAGCATGATCACCTGATATTCTTGATACTGAGTTGACTCTTAATGGCGAGTCATTAACTTCTTTGATATCAAGAATAGGAACAAGTCCACCAGTAGGTTCTAATAATGATCTGAAATGCTGAGACTTTCTTTCTACTTGTATAGTAGAATCCATTATTTTAATATTTTGATTTTTAATAAGCTTAATAGTAGCATTAATAATTTTTTGTTTTTCACCTGCACGGTTAATATCATATCGTGAGTCATCAAGATCGACCGTTCTGCCAGTATCTTTAATTAATTGGTTTTGATAATGATATATAATTGCATCTTCAATTTGAGTTTTCGTAGAATTATCAGGTATATTAATGCCTCTGTTGTCTGCAAACATTCTTAGATACAGCTCACTTCTGTTTAGGAGACCGCCCTTATTTAAAATATGATATCTAACATTCAAATTATGAACATCAATAGTATTTTCCGATAGATCCTGATCGCTTGGTCTTAGATTCCACATTACATCAGCAAAACCTGTAGATAAGCTTTCTACAACTGCATCTTCAGGCATATATTTAAGCGGATGTTTTTCTTCCTGGTGTACAATCGAAATTACTGAAGCATTACAGTTTACAGCAAACTGTTTAATTTTAGACATTACAATATTTTTAACAGACATATGCATTTCAGCATTAATTCTGTCTATTTCATTGATATCATCAGGAACACCATAGGAATCCTTAAATCTTTGTGACATCTCTAAAATATTGCTTGAGCTGCTAATATGGTCATCGTATTCTTTATTAAACGGAGTGTTAAAAGTTGCGCACAAAATATGATGAATCTCTGATTTTGTCAGCATTCCAAATTGATCTGGAAGTGATGAAATAGATTCATCTAATATGAGCAGCCTTGTTTCCAAATTCAGCATTGCCCTTACTAAAAGAACCCTCATCTTCTGACCGCCCGACATTCCTCCGAAGCTTTCATTTAATGGGTCGACACCATTATCAACCTCATAATATTTATTATCTAGTGCAACACCCGCCATAAGGCTACGTATTTTAACTTTAATTTCGTCTGATTTTAGGCTGCCGTTTTCATTAAAATAAACCTTATTATCACCTTCATTTTTAAGGTCGGCTGTCATAAATTCATATACGGTAAGGTTGCCTAAAATTGGTGGGGCTTCTTGCGGTATATAAATAATGCTTTCGGGTTTTAAATTTTTGTCTCTTTCCATTTTTCCACTAAATAAGCGCCAGAAATCAGAAAGTATTGCAGTGGTAACAGATTTTCCACCACCTGTCTGACCAGAAAACTGAATAACCTTTCCTTTTAAAACTTCTAAATTGGAATTAAGTCTGATTAAGGTTTTCGTATCTTTAGAATCGCCAGATGTTCCAAGTATACCTGTCATAGTTTTGGTTATCATATCTGCAACAGCAAACCCACTGTGCGCAGCATATGGTATCTTAATTTGCATGCCTGCATTAAGTTTCACCCATGCATTTGGTATTTCATTCGCAACATCTACTTCAGACTTGTAAATATTAGCAATTGCATTTGTGCTGTAATTATCAAGCCTGATGCCTGCAACCAAAGTATCAAGCGACCCTGAAAGCTGTTTAGTTATGCTATCGCCTTCTTGTCCTATAATACGGTTGTCTGGTCTGCTTTGATCAATAATAAACTTACCTAAAAACTGTGCTAAGAACGAATTTGTATCGATAAGGCCGTGTGACATGCCGATAATTTTAACTAAAACATCCGCAACGTCCTTGAATGAGAAAGCGTATTTTTTTAAAGCTTCTGCAACCCTTGACTTATGAGCGGTTTTTTTCCTTTCATCTTCCAGGATTTTGCGGGTTTTATCATTAGCCTTTCTATATGCGCCTTCTAAGCCTGCCTTTTTAATAGTCACTGCTGAAGTATCAGATTTTTTCTGGTCAGATTCTAAAACATCTGTTTTTATCATTGCATCGATAACTTTAACTGCATTAATTTTCAATATAGACTCAGAAGAGCTGTTAATAAAACCAGCAATATCACTTGCATATTTTGCAGTTAGTGCTGGTAGAGTAAATATTCCGCCGATATACTCCCATATATCTTTGAGTGCGTTATATTGTGGTGGTAGGTTCTCAGATTTGCTTTTAAATTCTTTTGAAATTTCAGGGTTAAATTTAACAATATTTCCAAGGTTAATAAGCAAGTTTTGAAGTTTAACATTACTCGCGCCATTTGAAACATTATTAATTACTTTCGTAAACTTTGAGGTGGCAAATTTTTGAATAGTATCTTTAATAAAAATATCAGAAGAGGCATCTAATGCCTGTTTAGCAAAAGTATCAATTGAATTGATAAAATTATCATTAACCAGATGGTTTTCTATCATATTTCTAATATCGATATGATCTGATAACAGAAGCGCAGCTAATTGTGGAACAATAATTTTTGCATCAAGTTTTTTTAAATCTAAAATTTTAGTAATTTGATTTTTAGCGCTTACAATATTTTTATCATCGGGGTCATTTACTAATTTTGCAAAAACTTTATCAATAACTTCTTTGTTGCTTGCGCATGTAGAAAAATCTTCATTAGCAATCTGGTTAATAATAGGTCTTAAAAAATTGGTAACAACAATTTCGCTAATAATATCAACCAGTAGATTTTTATTATTTTTAAGGTTTGCAGTAACTTGACTAATAATTATTTTTAATGATGCAACATCGCCTGCTTGCCATAAATATCTCATAAAATCAGACAAGTTTTGTTTAGACGAGAATTTATCCTGAATACTAGCAGCAAGAGTTGAATCTTTTGGAACGATATTTGCAATAATTGGGTTGTTGATGCTTAAGCTTGCAGCTATTTGCTGGGTAATCTGAGGATTGTTGCCTGCAACTCTGAAAAATATATCGGCAACATTAATATTTGATTGTACCTTTAAATCTGAGAGTACAGCTTTAATGTTAAGGAAGTTACCCAGGTCTTGATAATTGCTATAAGATCCTCTAATCATTTTGAATACGGTTTTAATATCGTTAAATGATACAAACCTTGAACATTCGATAAACTTAGAAATATAATTCAGTAAAGTAGGCAAAAAGTTTATCAGATAACCAGCGCCATAAACAGTAGCTGAAGAATATGGATTGGATATAATTCTGTGTAGAGTAAAAGCTAGTCTTATTGCCTGAAAGCTAAGATCACAAGCGCCATGCATAGTGTTGAAATAAAAGTCAAAATTATAGCCAATACTGTTTTTTATGGTTTCTCTTGAAACAGAATTACCTGTTGCAATTGTATAGTTAAGCATCGCTTCTTCAGAAGCCTTAAACTTATTATCATAAAACTGCTCAACATATTTTTCTTTAATTTCAACGGCATATTGTCTTGATTTCACATCAATTACGCTATTTAAAGCTATGCAGCTTAACATACCAAATGATGCATATGAAAAAACTGACTTTACAGCAAAAGCATGAGATGCAACCATTGGAAAAATTGTTTGAATTACATATTTAAGCGATTCACCTAATAATAGTTTTGCAGTTGTTTTTTTGTTATTTCTGGCAACATCAAAAACATCATTAACTCCGACTAGTCTGGTATATTTATATAGCAAAGCCGCGCCATAACGCATTTTTTCCATGCGGGAGGTTTTCTTTACAGTAATATACTGCGCGTATTTTGCATATTCAGATTCAAAGTAAATATTTAGCAAATCACTTTGGAACTGTTTTACTGATATTTCAATAGGTTCGCGGTTATTTTTAATAAATGCGGCTTCTAAGTCTTTGATTCTTCTATCTATTATTTGCGCAGGCTTTAACATTATACACCAGTTATAAACGGATTATTAAACATATTTTCTCTGGCATTGTTTATATGTGCATCCCGAAAAGATTGCAAATCTTTATTGCAACTATTGGTTTTGTTATGGGAAATTTTGTCTTTAGATAAAAAATTCAGTTTATCTGATCCAAATATATCAAGCCTTTCTACCTCATTAAGTTCCTGAAATTTCAGTCTTTGTTCATCAAATTTCGCTAATTTACCTAAAAAACCATCATGAAAATGTGAGGTAAGGGGCTGATAATACATATTTTTATTCTTTCTGTCATTTTCAAATACAGCATTAAGTGTAATAAGCCTTAAAAACGGTATATGGCTTGTAATAATGCTAAAAGCCAGCATTAAATATTTATCAATAAAAAAATTCCTAAAATTTTTAGGTTCATTTTTAATTTTAGATTCATATGCATTAGAAACTTTTATTAATTCTGGGGGCATGAACTTACTTTTCCAGAGGCTAATCTTTGATAACGATGAATTTTTAACCCTATTAAAATATTCAGATGCGCTATTTTTCTTATCCTCATTTAAAAAATAATGATAAAATGCGTATATACTAGCAAAAATAGGTGCTAAAACTATAGTATATACCATAAAATTCATGGATAGATTTTTTAAAGTATTCAAACTTACTAAAGTCTTTGCGGTATGCAGCACTTCATTTCCAGCCATCCGCAATGCATTGTTAATGCCTAAATCACTTTTAATAAGCCCATAAATCCAATAATTTGATAGAAATACTGTAAGTAACGCAGATAAATCTTTCGATACAAAGCTTGCTCCAAATGCAGCGCTGTAGATCGCTATATATGGCAATATAAAGTTACTTGCAACAGATATAGCAAACTTAGGAAGTATAAATGAAACTAAGGCGCAAATGCCAAATGCCAAGCCTAAATTATAAATATTTATTTTTTTCCTAAAGTTAGTATCAAAGTTATATTTGTACTTAGTCCAGTTACTAAAATCACTTGTAATGCATAAAAAAGTATAGCCAATGAGCATAGATCTATTAGCGCTCAAAACTAACATATGGCTAGCTATTAGATTAATGATAGTTTGTATTTTTGATGGGCGATGAACATAAAGACCATGTTTTTCACCAATAAAGATTGATTTAAAATCACTGTATGCGCTTTTAATTCTGGATTTATTCAGAGTTAATACACCTCTGGTGAGATTATAGATTGATCTAAGAATAATCTCGGAAATTTCTAGTACATTTAATAATATCAAATCATAAAAAATCCTAAAAGGGGTAAAAAGCTTGATATTAAAGATTATTGAAAGCCCGCCTGCAAGATTAATAAAATTATACCACCATTTTTTTGACAGATAATTATACAATCTTTTAGAATAAGTTTCGGGATTATTTGCAATGTATAGGCTGCTAAAATAAATATCGTTTGCAACCTTTAAATAAGCCTTTCTAATCTCATCTTTTGAGAGGGATGGGTTATTATTAATCACATGAAATAAGGCAACAATCTGAGGGTAGGTTTCTATCTCAAAATCATGGATATATCCAGCTAAATCAAAATAAAATTTTTTATTATTTTTGCTAATCTCTTTTAAAATTAGCTGTTTATTTTCGTTAGCTTCATCATAATTTTCTTTAATATTTTGCAGAGTAACGTTTGACTCACTTTCAAATAGAATTCCTAAGGCAATGTTAATTTTACTTTTATAATTATTTTCTATGAGTTTAAAACTATTGTTCAATTTCTCAATATGATCTGTTGGTAAGTTTATTTCAGCTAAAATATTGTCTAACAATTGTTTTGATGAATCTTTATTAGTTAGCGCTGCAATAATTTTTGTATCAATAACGTTACTAATTCTTAAACTTCTGGCTATTTTTGCTGCTGTCAGAACCTTCATTGCTGTTATAGAATGACTAACGATATTCTCAAGCTTAGCGTCTGATAAATTTAACTCTTTCTGTTTGTTACTAAGTTTTTTTAATGATAAAAAACCGCAGTTTTCAATAGTTTTAATATCATCGTAAATTAGCTTGGTATTGCTAAAAATTGAATCAAGTTTATTTGAAAAACCTGCTATTACATTATATATTTCTGATTCGTTAAATGTAACTCCGTTTGAAGATAAGATTTTGAAACATGTTTTACTTAAACTATTCTCATCAAAAAAGATGTGGTTGTTTTTATCGCTATTTTCATTAAATCCATTAAAATCAACTTCTTCTAAGATATCTCTTAACAATAAATCATATTTTTCCTGAGATAATGACTTTATAAGTGATTCTTTAACGGAGTCTTCTAGCAAGCTTGCAACCATTGATATACCGTGAAATTTTCATGCATTATTAATAAACGCTGAATTATACTCATAGATTCAACTTAGTCAATATTTGACTGGATACTAACGGTTTGGGAATAATAAGTAAACCATGATAAATGGTATAGTGAATTGAGTTGTGTTTTGCACAGAAATAATGAGCGATATGTAGAAAAATCTACATAAGCAAGGAAATGACGCATGCACATCTCAACTTAAAAACTATAGTCAGTTTCAAATGTATGGATATCAATATCGTAATTGCTTGAACTATAAGTAGTTATTTCACCATGATTATCATGAGACATGTCCAGTAAGTTTTTAATATCAAAACCCTTATCGCAGACTACAACATAATCTTCGCCGCTAAAAGTGCCGCCTTTGTGTGCTATGCCATTATTATATTCAACAAACTTTATAGCAGTAAATACTTCATTATGAAAGTCAGAGCCTTGTTTTGTACTATATATAAAAGGCTTTAGCATTTCGGTTCTTTCCTTGTGAATATCTGGCTGAATGTGTTTAAAAACATCTTTTAGACCTTCGCCTTTTAGTTCTTCTAGTCTTTCCTTAGTTTCTTTATGAATATCTGGCTGCTTTAAATGATCAGGTATATCAAAGTCAAACTGGCGAACTTCTAAAGTTTTGCCATTGGTATCGGTAACAGACAGGAACTTTTGAGACATGAATTCATTGTCACCGCTAACATCAAACTCAATTTTTTCAAACTTTATGTTGTATTTACCCATAATATCACCTGATTTATTTTTTAATAAATTTAGTATAGCAATTTGATAAGTCTGTGTAAATATTAAAGAATTATTATAATAATTAAAGCTAATTTAAAGAAAAGTTTGTTTGAATAAAAGGGTTCGGCAAGCTTATTTTGCTAGGTTGCTATATCGCATTTACCAGCTTAAATCCCTATTAAAAGTCGCTATTTGTGTCTTTTTCGATTATCCTTATTTCTAGAGTTTTTAGCATTTTCAAGTCTATCAATAGGCTTGGCAGGTGTTCTTTTCTTTACAGTAGAAGATTTTTCACCTTCTGCAACTGGAAGGTTGTTTTTTGTAAATTTTGCGGTGTTATTTGCAGGTAATTTTGTATTTTTTTGCTCCTTAACATTATTATTCTGTTTATCTACCTTTGCGCTGTTATCAACATCATTAATATTATCTACGTTCAGTTGCTTGGTTTTTATTCTTACAGATTCAACGGCGTCTTCTAAGCTTAATGTATTTGTACTTACTGAATTTATTATTTCAGAAAAGTGGCTATTTAAAAAAACAGATAAATAAGGCTTATCCTTTTCTAACTTAACAAAATCTTCAAATTTTAGCTGACCAGATTCAAAAAGCGCATTTATATTATTTATATCATTTAATACAGCGCAATAAGTATCGGGATTTATAATCGCTAAATCAATAATATCTTTGAAACTTGCTTTGCCAGAATCAATCAAATCCTTTATGGTTTTAGCTTCTTTTAGCATAACATAATAAATATTGCGGCTCGTAGTAATAAGCTCAAGAATATCTTGAAAACTTGATGAATTATCCTCAAGAAACATTTTTATTTTAGGAGTGTCATTAATTATAAGATTATATATTTTAGGGTTCGTAAAGGATAGGTTAGCAATCTCTGCAAATTTTATGTTACCAGACTCAAGTAACGCTTTTATTTGATATCTGTCTTTTAAAATAAGACAATAATTTTCAAGGTTTGTGCTTGCTAGCTTAACAATCTCTGCAAACTTTACCTTATTAGAGCCAAGAAGAGTGTTTATTTCAAAGCTAGTATGTGATATATAGTAATAAGTCGGAAGTTTGTTGGTTGCTAGATTAACAAGGTCTTCAAGCTTTACATGACCAGTCTCAAAAAGCGAATTTATTTCATAAATATTATCTAACATAATATTATAAATTTCAGGTTTATCAGTAGCAAGCTTTACAATCTCACCAAATGTTACATGATCATAATCCATCAGCGTTTTTATTTTATCGATGTTATTTAACACGTCGCAACAAACTTCATTGTTGGTACGAGCTAACTGAATAATCTCATCAAAATTTACTTTATCAGTGAACAATAAAGTTTCAATAACCCATGCGTTGCCATAGAGTATCATACAAGCTGTGTCGCCTAAATCAGTTCTGTTTTTTTCAACAAGTTCTTTGAATTCTGTCATTTTCATAAAGAGTAACCATTATCAAATTTCATTAATAATGATAGCATATATAAATGGTTACCAAAAATAAAAATTGCGCTTTTATTTATTTTACAACACAAATCCCTCGATAAGTTCTAAGCTAAACCGTGGAGAGGTTATTATAGATTTTCTGTAAATAATATCATCACAATCCGCCCATTCAATAAATCTTCTCTCTATATCAGGGTCGTTGAAAAGAATATTTCCTATTGGTCTATTTCCAAGACTTCTTAGCTTATCTGTAATCTCCTTACTAGATTTGCCAATATCATAAATAAGCGACGCTTTTACAATTAAATTATCGTCCAAATATTCATCTACAGAGCGATAGATAAAGCCATTGTCTTCATACTGCTGAACATTTCTAAGGCTTAAGGTTTTATCAGGAAAATTATCCTGAATATACTTTGTAAGTGAGCCTTCCCATGTAAATGCCTCAGCGTCAAATTTAGGCGGGTTTTGCTCCCAGTCATGCCATATCATAGAATCTTTTAATAATTTCAGCATATGATTCCGTAAGATTTTTAATATCAGCGATTGGGGTTGCTTCGTTTACCTGATGAGCAGTCTTATTAACCAATCCATACTCAATAACAGGGAAATGCTGAGCAATAAACCTAGCGTCAGATGTTCCGCCCGTTGTACTGAGCTTAGGGTAAAGTCCGTTCACCTTAAAAAGCGCCTCATTTATCACATTAATAGCTGCCTGATTATTAGTAATAAATGGCCTTGCTGAATCTAAACTTTCAATAGAGTACTTGCAATTACCTATATTATCCTGAACAATTTTCTCAACAATATTCTTTAAAGACTCAGGGCTTTGCTGCGGATTATATCTAACATTACATTTAAGGGTACAGCTTCCTGGAATAGTATTACGTGATTCATTGCCTGTTTCAATTGAAGTTACTTCTAAATTAGATGGGCTAAAATTTTCATCCCCATTATCTAAAATAAGTTTAGACAGTTCATAAGCTATTTTGCCAGATGCCGCCATCGGATTAATAGCATTTTCAGGATATGCAGCATGACCCTGCTTTCCTATAATTTTTATATCAAATGATGCAGAGCCTCTGCGTCCAATTTTTGCCATTTCTCCCATGATATTAGGGTTTGTCGGCTCACCGACAATGCATAAATCAATATTAATGCTACTTTTCGCTAAATAATCAAGTATCGCAGGAGTACCGTAATTATTGGTGATTTCCTCATCATTTGATATTAATAGCGACATTTTGTATTTGGTAGCATCTGCATCTTCTATAAACTCTCTAGCTGCTGAAACAAAAGAAGCAATAGCTCCCTTCATATCTACAGCACCACGACCGATTATAGATTTATCTTGCTCTAGTGCCTCAAATGGGCTTTGAATCCAGCCATCTCCTGCTGGGACTACGTCCATATGTCCTGCAAATGCTAAGTGCTTAACACCTCTGCCTATTTCGGCATATAAATTAAACCCTTGTTTTGATTCAATTTTCTTACAGTTAAAACCTAAATCTTCCAGATAATCTTTTAAAAAATCAATAGAATCTTCGCTACTTGGAGAAACCGTATTAAAACTAATTAGCTTTTTTAGAAGCTCAATATCATCCATTTCTTAAAATCTCGTTAAGTTCAGTTTTTGATAAGGTTTTGCTATCTACTTGCTTGATAATAATTGCAGCATATTTAGATGTTTTGCCGTCACCTGACATAATATTACCCGGAATAACAACTGATTTTGGCGGAATATAGCCATAAGTAATTTCACCTGTCATTTGGTTATATATCTTGGTGCTTGCCGCAATGTATACGCCCATAGAAATTACCGCTCCGTCACCAACTCTAACGCCTTCTGCAATTTCACTTCTTGCTCCGATAAAGCAGTTGTCACCAATAATAACAGGGGAGGCTTGTAATGGCTCTAACACACCACCAATTCCAGCACCACCAGATATATGGCAGTTTTTACCAATTTGCGCGCAGCTTCCAATTGTTGCCCAGGTATCAACCATTGTACCCTCACCAACATACGCACCAATATTTATAAAAGATGGCATAAGCACTACGTTTTTCGCAACATAACTTCCGTACCTAACAATAGAGCCAGGAACTAACCTAAAGCCTGCTTCTTTAAAATTATCTTCTGTCCAGCCTGCTGTTTTAAGAGGTATTTTATCGAATGCTGAATAGCTTGTCATATCATATGGTCTGCTTGTCTTAACCCTGAAATACAAAAGCACAGCTTTTTTCACCCATTCGTTAACCTTCACATCTCCGTTTTCTAAAGCCTCTGCTGCCCTCAAAGTACCATTGTCTATAAGCTCTATTGCTGTATGTATAGGGGATTGATCGCTATTTGCTAAATCCTTTATTTCCCAAAGTTCTTTAATTTGTTTTTGTAAATTTTCGATATTCATGATAACTATATCCTTATATTTATTAAATCCAATCTATGACGTTTAGTTATTTTTGCAAGTTTTTATGAAAGATTTTGTTCATTTACGCGCCCACAGTGCTTATTCTTTGGCTAAAAGTATGCTCAAAATTGAGGATATGATAAGCCTTGCCAAAGCAAATTCTATGAATGCACTGGCAATTTGTGATGAGCATAACCTCTTTGGATCGCTTGAATTTTCAGAATATGCTGTAAAAAAAGGCTTAAAACCAATAATCGGCGTGCAGCTTAGGGCAGAATCCCCTTTCGGATATGGCGAAGATGAAATTTGCATTTACGCTAAAAATGATGCAGGACTTAGCAATCTTATTAAAATAGTAAGCGATAGCTATACTAACCGCCCTGATTTTAGTAAGCCACCGATTGTTACATATAATCAGCTTATTCAAAATAAAGAAGGTATTATTTTACTAAGTGGTTTTGAAAAAGGCTCAGTTGGCAAACTATTGCTTCAAAACCACGAAAAAGACGCTGCAAAATTTGCAGGCAATATTGCCAAATCATTCGATGGGCATTTTTACATCGAGATCACAAGGCAAGACGATGACCTGCATGATTTTGAAGAAAAAATGATAAACCTTGCATACGATCAGCATATTCCGCTTGTAGCAACTCACCCTGTATTTTACCCACAAAAATCAGCTTATGAGGCATTTGATGCTCTAAACTGCATTGCCAATGGTGAATATATTGATGCAGAACATCGTAAAAAGCCAAATCCTGAAAAGTACTTCAAAACCAAAGAAGAGATGAATGAGCTTTTTAGTGATTTGCCAGAAGCACTTGATAACACTGCAAATATTGCAATTAGATGTACGGCTCGAATGAAAAGCCGTCAGCCGATGCTACCAAAGTTTAGCGATGACCAAACCACCAGTGAAGATGAAATTTTTGCAAACTTCGCAAGAGATGGACTTAGAGACAGGCTAAAGGTTAAAAAAGAAATTGAGAAAATCAGCGACGTTGACTTTATAAACGTCACTAAAGAATACTTCGACCGCCTAGAATTTGAAATAAACGTTATCACTTCGATGAAATTCTCAGGTTACTTCCTGATAGTCTCTGACTTTATGATTTGGGCAAAAAAGAATGACGTACCCGTAGGACCAGGTCGTGGTTCAGGGGCGGGATCACTTGTTGCATGGAGTCTTCAGATCACTAACCTTGATCCTATCAGATTTGGACTTCTTTTTGAGCGTTTCCTTAATCCCGAGCGTGTATCAATGCCAGATTTTGATATCGACTTTTGTCAGGAAAAACGTGAGAAAGTTATTAATTACGTAAAAGAAAAATACGGCGAAGAAAGAGTTGCCCAGATTATTACATTCGGTAAGCTTCAGGCAAGAGCAGTAATTCGTGACGTTGGGCGCACTATGCAAATGCCGCTGCCTCAGGTTGACCGCATTTCTAAAATGGTACCAAATAATCCTGCAAACCCAGTTAATTTATCTCAGGCTATAGAGCTTGAGCCAAACCTTCGTGAAGCAATAAACAACGACCCTCAGGTTAAGAAGCTTATAGATATTGCGCTTCAGTTAGAAGGTCTTTACAGGCACACATCTGTACATGCGGCAGGTATCGTTATTGCTGACCAAAATTTGGTGAATGTTGCCCCTCTTTACAGGGATGATAATTCAGACATGCAGTCAGTTCAGTTCTCCATGAAATATGCAGAAATGGCAGGTCTTGTTAAATTTGACTTCCTCGGACTTAAAACCCTTACTGTTATTAAATGCGCTCTTGATTTGCTTAAAGATCAAGGAATTGTAATTGATATTGATAATATAAGCTTTGATAACCCTGATGCATATAAAATGCTTTCTAATGGTGAATCGGTTGGCGTATTCCAGTTCGAGAGTAAAGGAATGCAAGATGCGCTTCGCAAGCTAAAGCCTGATACCATCGAAGATTTAATAGCACTTGGTGCATTATATCGCCCAGGGCCTATGGATAATATCCCAACCTATATTGCACGTAAGCATGGATTAGAAGAGCCTGATTATATTCATCCTACTTTAGAAGGGATTCTTAAAGAAACATTTGGCGTTATTATCTATCAAGAACAAGTAATGCAAATTGCTCAGGTTTTATCGGGTTACTCATTAGGTGGCGCTGACTTACTAAGACGTGCGATGGGTAAAAAGATTAAAGCCGAAATGGATGCCCAGCGCGACTTATTTGTAAACGGCGCCAAAGAAAATGGTATTGACCCCGCGTTTGCTAGTGAAGTATTTGATTTAGTAGCAAAATTCGCAGGCTATGGCTTTAATAAATCACACGCTGCTGCATATGCCGTAATTGCATATCAAACCGCATTCCTAAAAGCAAATTATACAGCTGAGTTTTTAATTGCATCACTAAACTATGATATTGATGATACAGACAAAATCATGATGTTTATTCAGGAAGCAAAAAAATTTGGCATTACAGTTCTTCCGCCAGATGTTAATAAATCCCAAGCAGTATTTTCTTTGGAGATTGATAACGAAGGCACAAAGTATATTCGTTATGGTTTAAGCGCCCTTAAGAACGTTGGTCGAAATGTTGCTGACTCAATTGCAATAGCTCGCGGCAATAAACCATTTAAGTCGCTTGAAGACTTTGCACAGAGAGTTCCCTCAGAAGCTTTAAATAAAAGGGTTATTGAAGGTTTTGCCAAATCAGGAACAATGGATAATTTTGTACCAAATCGTCGCAAACTATTTGAAAATGCCGAAATTATTGCTAAATCATCATCTGGCAGCATTAATACTTCACAAATTAGTTTATTCGGCTCTCAAAAGCAGCAAAACAATATTGAGCTTGTTGAGTTTGAAGATTGGCCGTTTACTAAACGTTTAGCCTTAGAAAACGAAGCTTTTGGCTTTTACTTTTCTGATCACCCGCTTAAGGCATATCAGTATTACCTTGATAAATATAAATTTAAGGATTACAAATACATTCAGGAAAATTTAGAAAAATCAGGTATTTACAAGCTTGCTGTTGTTCCTTCTGAACTTAGAATGAGGGTATCTAATAAAGGCAGGTTTGGTTATTTAATGGTGTCTGACCAAACCTTTAACTATGATATTGCTGTATTTGAACAAGACTTACTTGATGCAAAACGATCCGTTATGGAAAGTGAGCTACCTTTATATATAACAGTTGAAGCAAGAAAAGATGAGGGCGGAATAAGGCTTACGGCGCAAGATATCGATTTCCTCGATAAATTCCTTATAAATCAGTCACAAATGTTGCTTCTTGAGACTGCAAATATTGACCTTATAAACTATCTAAAAAAATGTGAAGCAAATGACGGTATTAAGGTTAAGCTGAAGTTTTTAAATAAAAATCAGCTGGTTACAATGGACTTAGGGTCATATTTTAACCCAAGCGTATTCGACCTTGAACTTATAAGGGAAAATATAACAGACGTTAAAATTGAATTTGTAGAGTAAATATATCTTTACTATTTGTTAACTTTATTGTATTAATTCCTTTATAATTATTTTAAAGGATTTAGAAAATGAAATTAATCATAGAATATGCTCATAAAAAACAATGGCAGGCATTATACGATACACTTTTATCGCCACACCAAGAATATAAACAAGAAGATCTAGATACCACATTATCACTTATTGCTCAGGTTCACCCTAAGCAAGTTCGTAAATCTAGCATAACTGAAGTTTTAGAAAATATTTCTTTAAACAACAACCCTAACACTGTTGATGCTTATGATGTTATCGTAGAGTCTGCAAAGATTTTAATTCAAAAAGGTGCAAATCCTAGCTTTAAAAATGAGGCAGGGCAGTCACTTGTACATTTGTCGATTGCTCACGTATATATCAATCTTGCATTAGAGATGATGAAATCACCTAAATTTCAACCAAATTTGGCAGATAATGATGGTAAAACACCATTACATTTAGCAGCTAGCCTTGAAAAATTAGATTTAATTGTAATGTTAACAAATTTAAAAGCTAATGTTAATGCAGCTGATAATGATGGTTATACACCACTTCACAATGCAATTAATGAAGGTAATTTAGAAATCACAAAATACCTAATTAAAAACGGCGCTGATATAAACAGAAAACCAGCAAAAAACCATGCCGATACTCCTTTAAATGTTGCTGCACATAAAGGGCATTTTAATATTGCGGTTTTATTATTAGCATTAGGTGCTGATAGTAAAGGTATAACAACACGCAATGAAGAACTTGCGAAAATATTGGTTACATCTAATCCAAAACAAGCTGCAATTAACTGGATTAAAGAGTATAACTGGGATATTGCATCTAAACTTGAGCCGATTAATAAATCCCCTGAAATTGAGAAAAAAGTAAATGCTACATGGACAGATAGCGTGCAAAGAAGCAGAAGCTGCAGCAGTAGCAAAATTACACTTAATAAGTCTCAAATAATTAGAAATACTGTTGAGCAAGTAAATGATGTTTATGATGATATCTTAAGAAGCAGTACAAAATATTTCTGGACTGGAAACGATGCAATTGATCAAATCTTAAAAGACGACATCAAAGACAGATTAGCTAAGCAAGTGTCAGAGTCAAAAGACAGAGGCATTGCATAATACTTGGGTTATAGTAAATTAGGTTCAATTTGACACAGGAATAACGAACGAAATGTAGATATGCCTACATGAGTGAGGAAATGACGCATATCAAATTGAACCTAAAAAAACTATATCAAAGTTAGAGGTCTAGGGAATGCTTTACGCACTCCATAGTCCTCAATTTTAAGCAAAATCTGCTATTTAGACTTTACCCTGCGTACAGTTTTATCACCTACTAAAGAAAGCATTACTATAATTAGAAATGCAGCAAATAACTTGCTTTTATCAAGCTTTCTCGCATAAAATCCTTTGTTAGCTGATTTTGGAATATTACTATCTAACGCTTCTTGCTTGTTAAGCTGAGATATAGTAACTTCCCTGCCATAACTATCTGTCACTGCTGATATTCCAGTTCCTGCGGCTCTGATCAGTGGTAAGCCAAGTTCTACACTTCTGGTTTTTGCCATTGCATAATGCTGATAAGGACCCGAACTATCACCAAACCACGCGTCATTAGTTAAGTTTAAAATTGCGTCATAATGTTTTTTTCTATTGTAATTTAGCTTAGGAAAAATTGCCTCATAGCAAATAAGCGGCAATATATTTAACCCATTTACTGTTAAACTAGAATCGTTTCTATCTGAAAACTCAAAATTTTGTGAGCCATGAGTAATTTTGGGAAGAGGCAGAAATTCTTTAAACGGGATAAACTCACCAAATGGTACAAGCTTTACTTTATCATAATAATCAACTATTTTTCCTTCTTTTTGAATCGCAATTATTGAGTTCCAAATTTTAAATTCTGGGCTGTCCATCTCGGTTCTAACTGCACCTGTTATTAAAACCCCATGCGGCTCAAGTGACTGCGTAAGTGATGTCGACAAATTACGTTTAATATCAACAAGCTCTGGGAAAGATGACTCAGACCAAATTACAAAGTCAGACTTACCACCCTGAGAAAGCTTTATATGTTTCATAATATTATTATAACGCTCAGATTCACGCCACTTCATTTTCTGTTCAATGTTAGCTTGAATAATTTTTACAGTTTTATCTGTAAATTCTGGCTGATTATTTTTAAGCCTAAAGTAGCCAAAAGAAGTCATAATTATTAGTATAATAATTGGTGCTACAAGAAATCTTTTAAAGCCAGTAGTAATATATTTTGCAAGTAGTAAAAATACAAAAACAACTACAAAACTTAAGCCATATACACCAATAACATTAGCGCTTTGCAGTAATGGCAAGTATCCAGAAAAAGTATAACCAATCATATTCCATGGGAATCCCCAGAATATTATTTCTCTAAACATTTCAAACATTACCCAAACACTTGCAAAAGCCAGGGTTTCTAAATAAGGATTATGAATTTTAATTTTATTGCATATTGATACAGCTAGGGCAGGGTATAAAGCAACATAAGCAGGCACAGAAAATAATGCAAACGGAACCAAAAACCAGAATGATTCAATATCTGTAAAAAGCGATATGCAAATCCAGTAAAGCCCTACAACAAAATGCCCTAAAAATAACCAGAAACTTAAAGTGAATATTTGTTTAAATGTATGTGGCATTTTCAGCATTAAGCTAATAACCACAAAAAACGGTATTAGTAGCGGCAAAATATAATAAGGCGCAAATGCAAAACTACTTAGTCCACCTATTGCAAAGAGTAAGTAGGGCGCAAAACGAGAATGTATAAAGTTATTTAAATTACTCAGCAATTTCAAACTCCTGTCCTGGAAGTGGCGCTATAAAGCTGGTTTTATCAATATTATGCCTTGTTAAACTTTCAGCAAGTTCTTCTACTGCCTGATTGTATCTATCTTCTGCTAAATTTGCGAAGCAATTAAAATGCATACCGATAGAAAGCTTAGATTTCATGGTGATATGCGCCATTACAGCTTCTTCTGGGTTGATATGCGAGTTTTTCATAAACCATCTTGGCTCATAAGTTCCAATAGGTAAAAGTGCAATGTCAAAGTTTCCATATTTTGATGCAAGTTGCTCAAAATGAACGCCCCATGCTGTATCTCCCGCAAAATATAATTTTTTGCCTTTATATTCTATAACGAAACTACCCCATAAAGTTTTGCTTCGGTCAAATAGTCCACGAGCAGACCAGTGATGTGCGGGAGTATACGTAATTTGAATTCCTTTATTTTCCATAGTTTGCCACCAGTCCATATCATGTACTATTTTAGCATCAGCATTCTTTTTAATATATTTTCCCAGCTTAAGTCCTGTATATATTACTGGGTTATCGCGTTTAACAAGCATTTCAATTGTTGGAATATCGAGGTGGTCATAGTGACTGTGCGATACTAAAACTATATCGATTTTAGGCAAACTTTCAAATGGAATCCCAGGAGCGTGTACTCTCTTAGGACCAGCAAAACTAACAGGGCTTGCTCTTTCTGAGTAAATAGGGTCAGTTAAAATATTAAGCCCCGCAACCTGAATTAAAAAAGTTTCATGGTTGATGTAAGTTACCTTAATTTTACCTTCAACTTTTGGCTCTATATTTGGCTTTAAATTATTTTCAACCCACTCTGGCCAATCAGGAGTATTTCTTTCCCATCTCCATTTTAAAAAGTCCATAAAAGTATTGGTATGTGGTTCCTGGTTATAGAACCTTTTGCCGTCGTAATGGGCGGGTTTTAATTCCATATTTGCATAAGACTCGTTAATAATTAAAGTAAAAAGAAAAATGATGTAAAATATTTTCATAAAAAAGCTGAAATTTTATTTGTAAAATAGTAATTTATGTTATAAAAGTATTCAGTACAAAGCGCAAGATTAATATGCGTGTCTATTTTTCATGGAGAAGTGGCCGAGAGGTCGAAGGCAGCGGTTTGCTAAACCGTAGTACGGGTTAAACCGTACCGGGGGTTCGAATCCCCCCTTCTCCGCCAGACTTATTGGTTCTCGTCATTGCTGTATGGGTTCGGAGTATCGGTGACGGAATTTTGAG
>MKSX01000025.1 GCA_001897445.1 Alphaproteobacteria bacterium 33-17
ATTACAAAAAGAAAATTAGATACAAGACACAAAATTGAATTAGGCGGTCTTGTAATTAAGTCTAAGATAATAGAAATGTTTGAGCGGGAATTTGAACAGTTTAAAACTAAAGACGAGAAGTTTAATAGTCAGGCTTTAGTACTTGGGGCATTGCTTTCTGTTTGCAATAGTATTAAAGATGATCCTGTTACAATATATAAAGAATATACAAAACTAGGTATAGAATCCCTAAATGACAAGACGAAGAAAGAAACAAAACAATAACCTTATTATACCAAAAAAGTTTACGATAGGGTCATTAATTGTACTAGTTGCGGTATTGGTGTACCAAGGTATGCAGATTCTGATCATTGAGCAAAAATCTAGTTTACAAAAAGATGAAGTAACAACATGTTTTACGCCCCCTGCTGGATGCCAACAAATTAACATTAATTACATAAATAAAGCTCAGAATGAGATTTTAATGGGAGCTTATTCCTTCACTGCCAAACCTATACAATTAGCTTTGAAAGATGCCTTACAAAGAGGGGTTAGGGTAACAATTATAATTGATAAGCAGCAAGTTAAAAATCACAATATCCTTCAGGAAATTATACATCCTGCCTTTACCCTAATTGTTCCAGACAATGTTACTGGAATTTTTCATAACAAAATTGTTGTTATCGACCATAAATATCTTATTACTGGATCTTCCAATTTTACAAATGCTGCTGAGTTTAGAAATGCAGAAAATACGATTTATACAACAAATCAGTATCTTGTAGGTAAATACTATAATTATTTAAGTACCTTCGTACCAAACCATCAAATTTTAGTATATATTGATAAGTTTGTTAGCCCTTCCTTTCTTCCAAAAGAGTGGCAACAGTTTATTGAATGAAAAAACCCCCGCTCAAAAAGCAGGGGTTCAGCAAACCGTATTCACCATTCCCAAATATCATTTGTATCCATATTTTTCAAGTAAAGATTCATTCTTTAGGCTGAATAATTTATCAATTCATTGAAATATATGGAAATTTAATATTGACATGTTAAAGGATATAAATCACAATAATAAGATGAAGCGATTAGAAATGATTAAATCAGTTTTGATCATGTCAGTTTTGCGAGGTATAAAATGGCTTTAACAAAGAAAAATACAACTAAATATAATATTATAGTCCCTAAAGAGCTTGATGTAGCTCTTCAAGAAATGTCTATAAAATTAGAAATAGAAAAGCCAACAATAGTAAGGAAGTTACTAAACTTAGCAATAAAAAATTATGCTGAGTTTGATGATCAAAATCATTTAAAGGCAATTAAGAGGTCATTTTTTGATGATGCGATAGAATTTAAGTCTTAAAGGTATAAAAAAAAGCTCCTTGCAGGGAGCTTTTTATTATCTTTTTTGGTATCTACTGTTAATTTTTGGAACAATAACAAGAAACCTCATCACTTCTTAGATTACTCCAAAAGTTATCAGTAGTCAACACTACATGTTTAATTTTTGGGGGAAAAATGGAAAATTTTTCATTAATACAGATAAAATCAAGTCAAATTACATTATATACGTTTACTTTTAGCTTAAGCCTTTAAGGAATTCGTCATGCTACAATATTGTACAGATTCCTCAGGGCTTAATGCTTCTGTGTCCCCTTCCCTGTTTAATTCAGGAGAAGAAGTAACTGCTGAGTCTCTGTTAAATGAATTATTAGATCTTCAAAATTCATCTATTGATCCTTTAATGGAAGAATGGCTTAAAGAAAGATACAAACACTTTAAACCAATTATAAATAGATTCAATGACAACGAGTATTTTAAACTAAAGGATAAAAGATATAGGAAAGACTGTTACAAAGTAATCAAATACATACTTTTCAAAGAGCAGAAAAGGCTTGAGGCTAAAAAAGAACTGAGCTGGGTAGTTTTAGACCAAGAGTATTTAATCAATGTGTTTGGACTTGAAAGATCTAAAATTGACGTTGTATTTGAAATATTGACTGGCAGCGGCATCATTGAGTTTATGGGAGAGAAATTGTATTCAGTTTGTACAAGTGCTGCCCTACTCTTCTTAAATAATAACGGTCTAGGGTATTTGTATAACCGTGATTGCTCCTATATAGAAGAAATCAACAAGTTTAAAGATGGCGAAAGAATATTCGATATGCTTTCAAATAAAAAACTTGATGCAGAAATGATTGAAAACGGTCATATACTTTTCGAGCTAAAAAGAAAGAACCCAACTTTCATCAAATTCTTAGAAATAATCTATAAAGAAATATTTGCTGCACATAAGGGCTATAAGGTAAGAAACAAACCTATTAAATATTATGCATCTAAATGCGGATGTAGCGAAAGAACCATAAAAAGATACAAAAAAATACTTAAACTATTTGGAATCAAATTTCTTCCTTCTTTTTTTAAAGCATGGAATGGAAAAAAGCGTGCTTACGATAAAATGGTTATTGAGAATCCAAAACTGGTTGTACGAATCATTGAAAGTCTATTTGAGCAACATGAACATAAACTAAGCTTTGTTGATAATAATAAAAGAAGTTGTCACCTCTTATTTATTAAAATAAATAATGTACAAAAAAGAAGTATAATAGGAACAAGAACAAAACAATCAGATAAACTATTTTCTGAAAATCCTCTTTTCAAACCACGTTTAAAACAAGAAATTGATGTTGTAGAATACTATTCTGAACATTCAGATGATATAATTCATCATTTTGCTAAAAAATTCTCTAAAATACTTTCTTTGAAGGATGTTGGAAAACTTGTTGATAAATTTATAAGCCTACTATTCGCTGAAAAGACCTATAAGCTTTCAAGGAAGTTATTTGTTTATAGACTATCAAACTACATTCATGCTAAGGCTAAGGCGCAGGAACACTGTGGTTCAAAATATAAAGGATACAAAATCAAAGAATTACAAGATAAGGAATATTATGTTTCAAAAAAAGTTAGTTAATTATTTTAAGTCTGGCATTGAGCCTATCGATCAATACTACAATGATAATGTTTTTTCTGAAAAAACAATTAACTTCATTAATAGCAATAGAGTTAAAACCTCTACAATTACATTAAAGAAAATATTATTCCAGCTTTATAAAGATGGGCTTTTGTATAGTAATAAAGCTTACTATTTAGATCTCAATATTTATGAACCGTATGACTCAAGGTTGGATAGTATGCAAAACTTAGTATATGATAAGCATGAAACCTATGATGATATTTCTTTAAAGAACAAGTTACAGACTTTAGCTAGTATAAATTTACACACTGACAAACAATATAAATTTGTATTTATAGACTATATAAATAATATGAAAGTCTTTGATGAAGAAATAAATGATCAAAAAAAAAATAAAATGTTACAAATTATGTATATCCTATCTGAAATGAAACTTAATGATAATATTACATTCTTTATTTCTCGATATCAGAAAGAACTTACAGATAATTTATTGTGTTTAACCTCAACTGAAGACTTTATATTAAATTATGCTGACTTTCTGTTAAACATTAAATTTAACAACGATACTAAAGATCTCTTTTATAACATTGTTAAAAACCGTCATAGATCTATCTTCTCATGTAAGGTTCATCTTCCGTTTAAATGAATAGAAGCATAACCTTTTAAAAAACTGATTTATTTTTTTTTAATTTTATGCTATGTTGCCTTTTGCAACACCTATCTTTTACGAATTTTTCTACGACTTTTGTATATATCAGGTGTTGCACTATAGTAACGGCTTAGGATATCTTTTTGACATTCTCCCCCAGCTGAAGCAAGGAGATTCATGTGCAGTTAAACTGCAACAGGAAGAAAATGATTGCTCATTTCTACAGATTCCTGCTTCCGACCAATTACTTGATTCGATCCACAGGCCATCACGGCGTGTCCCGCCGCTCTTATATTCTTAGCTGCATTTATATCAGCATGATCTTGGTAAGCACATTCTACACACTCAAATATTTCTCTTTTCGGTCTGTTATCTTGTGACACATGAGAACAAGAGCTACACTTTTGTGATGTATACTTGGGGTCAATCTTTATCAACTTTCCACCAAGCCACTTTTGTTTGTACTCAAGCATAGTTGTGAAGTTATGCCAACCCTGATCTAATATAGCTTTATTAAGACCGGATTTAGCTTTTACATTCCTGCCAGGTTCTTCTATAGTACCTTTTGCAGATTTAGTAAGATTACTTATTTTTAAATCTTCTATTACTACTACGCCGTGGCTTTTGGAAATAGTAGTTGATAGCTTTTGTAAGTAATCCTTCCTAATGTTTTTTATTTTATTATGTAATGCTGATATTTTTTTCTTTTGTTTATACCAGTTTTGTGAAAACTTCTCTTTTCTTGCTAATTTACGCTGCTCTAAGGCAAATTTATTTTGGTGTAGTCTAAAGCTTGAAATAGCTTTAGGCATATCACCACTTGATGCTGCTGCAATGCTATCCACCACACCAAAATCAAGTCCTATCACCTTATCGTTATGTGAGTGTCGTGGTTCTTCTACTTCACATTCAGTTTGAATTGATACGTACCAGTGATTTCCTTCTTTACTAACTGTAGTATTTTTTATTGTCCCTTCTACTTCCTTACTTATAAAAAAACCAACAAATCCGATTTTCGGTAAAAATATCCTTCTATTGTCAATCTTTACTCCTTGAGGGTAACGGAAACTATAGTGTACACCTTTTTTCTTAAAGCGCGGGTCTTGTCTTCCCTTTACTTTAAACACATCCCATATAGCTTTGTCTAAGTCTTTGAGAGTTTGCTGAAGTGATTGTGAAGGTGCATCTTTGAGCCAAACTAATTCTTCTTCCTTTTTCCACAAGGTAAGTTCCTTAGCTAATTCTTCATAAGGTAGATATTTTTGACCTTCTTCTTTTCTTTGCTTTTGAATTCCTAGTGCCTTGTTCCAAACAAATCTACAGCAGCCAGCAAACTGAAATAGCTTTTGTTCTATTTCATCATTGGTCTTAAGTCTGTAACAATATGCTTTGACAAGTTCCATAATATAATCCGTTTATATGAGAAATCTTACTGAACAATACATAAAAATAAAGAATAAAATTATAAGGCTAAAGAAATAGTATTTATCAGAAGAAATATGTAATCATATAAAGATGAAAACATGATTATATGTAATCAGTATCACATTATTTCATAAATAAATGAAAATATGTATTGCATTAGCATGAAAGTATGATATCATGTAAATATGATGTCAGGAAAGCATGGCACATGTAATCAAGGGGGGTATATGACTGTGATATCAATTTTAAATCAAAAAGGTGGCGCTGGTAAAACCACTTTAGCAACTAATATTGCTAAGGGTTTGCAGTTGGAGGGACATAAAGTATTATTAGTGGACTCAGATCCACAAGGTAGTGCTAGAGACTGGTCGGCGGCTAATGAGAACTGTTCTATAACTGTAGTAGGAATTGATAGACCTACAATAGATAGAGACATTAAGAATATAAAATCACAATATGAATATATTGTGATAGATGGTGCGCCACAAGCTCATGATTTAGCTGTAAGTGCTATTAAAGCATCTGATCTAGTTTTAATACCTGTACAGCCTTCACCATATGATATTTGGGCGGCAGAAGCACTAGTAAACTTAGTTAAACAAAGAATTGAGATTACTAATGGCGAGCTGAAAGCCGCTTTTGTAATAAGTAGGGCTATATATGGAACAAAAATTGGTGAAAGTGTAGTAGAAGCTCTTTCAGGTTATGAATTAGATATATTAAAAACTAGAACATTCCAAAGAGTCGTATACTCGACTACTGCCGCACAAGGATTATCCGTTTTTGAATCTGCAAAACAAGATGAGGCTGCTATGGATGAAATAAGTAACATTATTCAGGAAGCAAAAATGAAATTAAAAGAGGAGGTTATTCATGATTAGTTTAAAAGCAGGTAGACCAAGTAGAGAAAAGGAAGTTCAAACCATTAATGATATAGGTAAGAAAAATAAAGTAAGGTTATCTTTTGATTTAGATAAAGAATTACATAAAAGACTTAAGCTAATTGCAATGGAAAAAGAAGTATCATTACAAGACTTAGTCATATCAATCCTGAAAAAGGAAAACATGTAATTATGATAATATGAGAACAGGAATATATGATTTCATATTATAATGAATATATGAGTAGTTAAATAATCTAAGTCAAAAATAAATGATTTAATGGTATTAAAAAAGGAGAGGGGCATAATGCAATACGCTATTCTCCTTCTTTGTTTTAGATGAAAACATTATATAATGAAATAATGAAATCATACTATCATAGTTTCATCTATCTATATAAAGATTGGGTGTTTTCATTTACTCTTGCTCTGAAAGGGTTGGAATCACGACCAACATCACTTACTACAGTATTCCTCACAATAGGGATTTTCTTTTCGTTTGTAACAACTTTATTCTTTCCAAAGAAATATTCTTTTATGCTATAATAAGATTCTGCAGTCCAGTTAATAGCTTTTTTGCTGTATTCAACAGCTGATGAAAACCATTTAAATTTAGAAAGGATTTTTTCAGCTGCTTTACATACTATAGTGATGCAGCTACCTAGCAAAAATGTAGTGAAACCAGATCTGAAGCCAGATCGAATCCCTACAATTAACCCTAATACAACGCTTAAGGCAATGAACCCTTTTGGCATCATATATTTATAAATGCTTGTTGCGTAATCAACATCCTTTTTGACTACAGGCTTTTTCTTTTCTTCAAGTCTTGTGATTTTTTCACGATTATTGTTGAATATAGCTTCAAATATATCATTTTGATAATTGCTATCTACCGAGTCAAAAATCTCTTTCTCTAATGAATATGTTTCATCATCGTGATACTGTACTTTTTTAAGTCCTTTAGCATTAAAATTAGTTTGAGTATTTTCGAAATTAACCAGCCTCATTAAACAATGTGAAAAATCAGTATTGTTCAAATTACAGTTCTTGAAATTGATATTTATGAATGTAAAGTAGGATAGATCCTCATTGGAAAGATCAAGGTTCTCAATTACATTATTTGCAGGGTTTCCAATTACACAAAATGCGTGGTGTTTATCTGCTAAATTCTTCTGAGTATAAAGGGCAAGTGCTGGTTTAATACCCAAACCGTCTTTTGTAAGTTTATGTAATTCTACAAATTCATTAATTGATAAAATATGAATATTTAATGTTACGTTTGTCATGTTTATTTCTCCTAATTTGTATTGATACCTAATAAATCTTTTTTCCTTCTGATTTCTTCTACATAACTTCTTAAACAAGTAGTCATTTTGGCTTTAACAGTCCCTATTATTTCCTTAACAGGCAGTTTGATTAAGAGTTCTGGTTTTTCTAATGGATCTGCTTTTAAACGTGCGGGTATATGCTCTGAATTAAGCGGTACTGATAGAGGATTCTTATTTTCAAATAAACCATTTAGAAATGTTGCAAGTGGGTCTGCTTCACTTTCAACTCTTGTTGTTGAAATCATTACACTGTTTATTGAATTTTTTAGCTGGTTAAAATCATTAGTAAATTCAGTATTTGTTGTTGTACTTACATTCTGATAAAGAACCCTAACTAATACATATATTAAACGATTATAATTTCTAATCGAAATATTGTTAGCTGCACCGCTATTTGAAAGGTCATTCATATAATCATATATCATAGCCTTTTGATCATTCGTCACACCTGAAATGCTGTATTTTGTTAAAAAGCTTTTAAGTAGTTGAGATAATTGCTTTTGATTATGCCGCTGGTTACACTCAAATTCATTAGCTTTTGTTATATTAGATTTGTTGTTCTCGTCACCGAAATAAAGCAAGGCTTTAGGTAAGGCAAAATAATTAGTCTCATCGATATTATTAATGTATTTCTCTGCTATCTTACTTTGTAACTTTAGTACTTTTTGAAATAAGGGATAATAACATTGAATTTTAAGTAAGTATTGACCTTTTTGTTCTCTAGATAATAGAAGATTTTCACTAGCTAATTGTTCTATTAAATCCTGATGCTTTTTATAGAAATCTTCTGACAGGACTAGGGTTTTACCAACCAGCTTTGAGTCAAAAAGTTCAGAAAGAGCGACATCAATATCATTGAATAGGCGGGATTCACTAAAGAGCTGATGAGCTGTCATAACATTAGGTCTTTTAGACTTAAGTGTAATGTTAATTGTTTCGAGCTTATCATCTATATTGTTAATGGTTAAAATTCCTAAGTCCTGCATTTTATAAAAAATGGCAGTATTATAATTAAAGTCATGTAAAAAAAACTTAATATTAGGATCGTAAATACTGTCTTCAATATTAATTTGATTAGTCGGTACCTGAAGGCAAGATGACAAGAAAGAGGCCTTAATTTTGTTGTGGTGGTTTATGTAATCTTGCCAATCCTTATACAATTGTTCAATATTACGAATATCACATATTGTATATGATATACAACGGGTATAATTACGATCAATCCTAAACGTTTTTTTATCCACAGAATCTTTAAAGAAAGCCCTTACAAACTCAGGTATTCTTTCGTCCTTAAGTACATCGGGAAAAGTTTCGCTGTAAAAAGGTTTTGGTTTTATATCGTTATTATCATTATAAAAGCAATAAAATTCACCAGTATAGGTGAATTCATTGCGTAATGTATGTGTATCGCTAATATTACGATTATTATTAAATATACGAATCTGTTTATTAACCAAATCCGTAAAGGTTTTAATCATCTCAAGCTTAGCCATAGTGTCGTTAAGAAACCTAGCATAATCTGCAACATGTAGCTTGTGTACTTTTAAGGTAAGTTGTTTGAAGAGATCAACTTCCGTTTTAAAAAATGATCGTTTTTTAATTTTGTAAAGGGGTTTAATTTCAAAGTATGGCTTATAGTCCCTTCCAAGGTTATTTAAGGTGTAAAGCCGTGCGTGATCTACTTCATCATACGGGATTCTTACAATTTCTTTATTTTCATGAGGATAATGTATTATATTAGATTCACTTGAGTTTAAATTTAATAGGTTGGCAATAGTCATGCCAATATCTTTGATTATAGTAGCGCTATTAGTATTAATATTGGGGGTTGGCTTTAATACGTGCTTTTCGGCTATATCAAGCTTAAATGGCATTTTATTATGTAATGTTCTTACGTTTAAATTAGCTTCCTGTTTTTTACTTACATGCTTAATGAAAGCCTGAGCGGTTACTATCTCCGTAGGAATCTTTTCGTCATCTTTAATGGTTACATCACTTACATAACCATCTGAGTTTATAATAAAATCAATTACCTTCTGATTTTCTAAAAACTTCAATATCTCAAATGATACATTATCTTGGTGTATAGGTGCGTAAAGGTGTAAGATATTATCGTGATTACCTGCAATAGCAAGGTCATCAAAATTATCTAAAAAACTAATTAGTGACTGTATTTTCATATTTGTTACTCTTTATAAAAAATAATAAGATTCCTTGACCTTTAAAAAAGTTCTAAAGGGCTTAGAATTGTTTAAGTTGTCAATATTTATTGGTTCTTAACGAGCCATATTGCGTGTTTGCGCTTTTATATTTTCGTTAATAGCATCGTTAGTATAATAAATGCGATCACGGCTAAATAATGTTGTAGGTTTAATTAAGTATCTGTACATCTTATCTGATGCAGATGATACTATGCCTTTGCTATCTACCACTTTAACCATTTCCTGATTAGAATAAGTTCCATTTAATACTTCACGATTTAAAGTATTAAATGAATTTGTATCAAAATATGTTTCCTGATAATTAGTTTTATCAACCACATATCTTCCTATCAAATAACCCATGAAATACTCTGAAGCCTGAGTGTGATTTAGAGCCACATATTTCACAAGATCCTTAACTGCTCCAAAATTCATCAAAAATGATTTTAGTAATGAAAGCTCGGTAGCAATCCATGAAATAGCGTAATTAGGCACGTATTCCTTTATTTTGCTAGATGCTGAATTATACATTGGCGCTGCAAAATTAAGCATAGAACTTACTCTAGATGAGCCGCTTATATAATTTGTGACTGTTGAATAGTAAGGAGCCACAATTGGAGCCATATAGCTTAGCGCAATAGGAGTAAGATAGATTGATACACCAACTATTGCTAATACCTTTAAATCCTCCCCATAGTAGCGATTTCTGGAAGAGTTGCCGTTTTTTATATTGCTTGCAATTTTATATGTATTAGATGGTCTGATATAGTCCATTTTTACATTGCGACCTAAAACCTCATCTTTAGTTGTTAGGGATAATATTCTCATAGATTTACCTATATTTTGAATAGTACTTTTAGTTACATTTTTAGCATGGGTTAATGTAAAGTCGGTAACTTTAAATACTTTATTTTGTATAGATGAGACCGAGTCTTGTGTATAGTCTTGGATACCCATCAACTTCTTTTCAACATAATTCTTCATATTTCCTCCAATTCAATAACTATATTGTATAACAGAAACCAATAATATGTTATAAACTATAACTATATATTGACATAAGTCATAAATACGATATATACTTATAATTGAATTTGGCGTCAAGCTAAATTTGTTAACAAAATTACAACCTAAGATGTTGTATTAAATTAAGTTATTGATAAACAAGGAAAAATATATGAAAAAAAAAGTTGCAACTTTAATAATAAGTTTATCCGTAATCACCGCATGTGAAAATGGGTCAATGCCTATATCACGTCAGCATGTAGCTACAGGTCTTGGGGCAATTGGTGGCGGTATTCTCGGCTCTAATATCGGAAAAGGGAAGGGAAGAATGGTAGGTGCTGCGTTAGGGGCATTAGGTGGTGCTGCATTTGGTAATTGGATGGGTGAACATCTGGATCCCAAAGATCAACAAACTCATATTAACACCACGCAAAGAAGTTTAGAAAATGCTAGAACAAACCAGCAGATAGGCTGGGATGACCCTGATACAGGTGCTAGTGGCTTTGTAATGCCAACTCAAACCTACAAATCAAGAGAAGGTAGGGTGTGTAGAGAATATACTCAAGTGATTCAAGTTGATGGCAAAAGACAAGAAGCTTTTGGCAAAGCTTGTAGAAATAATGATGGATACTGGCAAATTCAGAATTAAAAGTTTAAAATAAGGATTAGAGCAGTTCAGGAGAATAGTTTATGATTGATCAAAATTGGTATATCCACGTAAATTACGTTCAAGAGGACAAAATTTCCCCTGAGCTGTATCTTTATAAAGGCTATGAGAAACATTTCGAAAACAAAACTTCATTGATTACTTATATAAATAATCAAATTGAATGCATCAAGCAGCCTATAGATTTAATACAGTACAAAAAAGTTGGTTTTTTCTTTTGGAACAATATTTTGACTAACAAAGGTCAAAGCCATGACATTTTAATAGAAAACCAACTAGAAACAAACTTCAGATATTATTGTATTTTACAAATTGAAGAGCTTATAATTAACAACTCGTTTTTATTGGACGTCGATGAAATTATTGATATAAAAAGCAATCTTTACCATATAATAGAGCAGTTCAAAATTTCTACTGCAACAGGTTTTAATAGTGAATATGAGCTTTATATGAAACTACATGAAGTATCACATGCACTTTCACCTATTATAGTATCTATTGATGACAAGATCATTAAGCAATTTCAGCAAAGTGAACGCACTTTAGAGTTATTAGATAATTGGATTGATTATTTTGAGTTGGTTAAAAATCTAGGCATAGATTTTTATGCAGATAAGACAGCCGAAGAAATCAAAAACCATAATGAAGAAATCTATTTACAGCTAAAAGCAATATTTTCTGAAGAGATGTGGCTTAATTCTTTCTATACTATATATCAACATTTAAAGGTTTATAATGTAGCAATCGAGGTGGCTATAGTAGAGAAATTCATTTATACTCTACAAAATTGCAAATTGGCTTTATCATCTAATTCAGTCAAAGAGTTAGGTGCATATTATTTAGATGTTTCTTTGTTACCTCTTTTCATTGAAATGTTTTCAATTCTTGACGAAAGGCCTATAAAAATAGGTAATTTTAAAGGCGTTAATAATGATGGACGTATACTTCCAAAAACATTCCGTACAGAAAATGGTGAAACTTATTACATAAAATCATATTCTGGTTTGTTCAGCGAATATCATAAATTATTTCAACAACATAAAGCTAAGTTATTATATGTTAAAAGGTATGCTTCCAATTATATAGAAGCACAGGTAAGACTGCTTGTAAGAGAAGCTATTAACAATAGTGAAAAGTTTTTTAAGGTTCATAAGGCTATGCATGACAAGGGTATCAAATGTGCATTAGAACTTCATGAAACAATCCAGAATATTGTAAAAAAGTAGGACGAAACATTAGTAATCATTTTTTGGTGAGCCCCTGAGCAGAAAGAAAAAGGAGAGGGGAAAGCCGAAGGCTAAACTCTCTCCTTAAATGTTACTAGCTAAATCATTTTTCGGAGCCTGCCCATCGCAGAAAGCAAATAAAAACATAAGAAAACAATAGTCAAGGGCGCTGAAAGCGGTAATACTTACCTTGACTATTGTTTTTGATGTTTTAGCTTCTGCACTAGATGGGAGTTACGAAAAATATGTGTTACGTAACATACTGAAATATATGGAAAAACCGCGCCGTTAATTATTTGTTAATAAAAAAATACTTAACTATATCTTGAAAATGTGTTAATTAATTCACACGTGTTAAACCTTTAGTTGATTACTTTGCGCCCCCTCTTTTGTTTTGGTAGCGGGATATAGGTTTGTCATGAATTAAATTAGCGGAGTGAATGTTGTGAAGGAAAATTATATTGCTATATATGATGAAAGTATAAGGAAGGCTTTTAAAAGCCATTTTGATAAATATAAAACAGTTGAAATTACTGATTTTATGTTTATTGAACATGATTTTACTATTGCTGCATCAAGTTATATTATTTCTGATTTAAATTGGCAAAAAGAATATGATAAAAAATTCTATGCCTATTATGACCCAGCTTATAAGGCTGGTTTTCACTTATCCAGCGGCTTCAATCTGCTTAGTTTTCTTACTTCTGATAATCCCATAGGTACGAAAATATTAGAAAGAAAAAAGAAAGCGAATATTTCTAATGGCTTTGTTTTAATAGCTAAAACACCAATGAAAGCATATCAACTGATACTGAGTTCAAAAGATGATAACTTGGATATTGTGAATTTAATGTGCAAAAATGCTGAACGATTTGTACAATTATTCGAAGAATTTAAAAAAATTACTTTATAAAAATCCATAAAAATTGCGGGAATCACGTATATTGTTATAAGTTGTAATTTTATCCTTTCTTAAAATTCTGTGCCAATACAAAGGTGCAAAATGTTTAATATCTGATATCTTTACATATCTATTATGTTCTTTAGCAAGTGGATTAATAGCCACTAAAGCAACTTCCTTATCAGGTTGTGACCATAGAATCTTACGAAATAATGTTGAACCGTCTTGTAATATTACAATTGCAAAATCCCCAATCCACAAATCCATATTGTTTGTACTTGTAACAAATCCACCGACATAGTCCCCAGGTTTAAACAAAGGATTCATAGCTTGATCAGATATATTGATAACAATGCTATTGATGTATTTCTTTTCATATTCTTTGGCTTCAATTAAGGCAAGAACGTCATCGAATTGAATTTGATGATGACCTGTTTGTAAGTCCAACCTATCTGTTTCTTTATTAATATATGGTTCGGGCCCTGTGCCATTAATAAGCCAGTCGTCGGAAACAATAATATTTATACTATTAAATAGTTTGATTAATCTTTGTACATAATCATAACTAATTCGGCTAGCCTCTTCCCATTGACGTAATGTGCTATACGGTATCTTATACTTTTTTGACAAGCTATAACGCGACAATCCTGTCATATCTCTTAATTTCTGAAGTCTTTCGCCAAAAGTTGTAGTCATCCTTTATAATCCCGTAGGCCTGCCAAGTAATAAAATATTAGTTATATTTTTATATTATTCAATAATATGACGGAAACCCATTACTTGTCAATTATTTATCAATAAAAGTTACTAAATATTATTATTAGAAAAAATTTAGTTATATAATATAACTAAAAATTGACACATGTGATAAAATAAGTTATATTTGTACATATATTTAAATAATTCACTTTGTTTTATTTGTAATTCAAAGTTTTAGGAGAAAAAAATGAAAAAACTATCTTACACATTAGCGGGTTTTGTGTTCTCAGCGCAAAATGCATTAGCAAGCGGTAATCCTTTTGATACAGCTGCAACAAAGTCAAAAACCATTGTAGAAACCTATTTAATAGGTAAATTCATACCAATTTTGTTACTTGTGGTTTGGGCTACGTTCTTTTATGAAGCTTGGTCTGCAAGACGTTTTGATGTCGGTAAGTTTGTTATATATCTAGTAGGTTCAATTGTTGCGGTTGGTATACAAGGTTTTGTTAACCACTTTTTGTTATAGGTGTGGTATGATAAGGGTAAGATTTTTCAACGAGATGAACAAGCCTATTAGCATATTAGGGCTTGATCTATATTCTTTTGGGTTAGTAATAGCGGCATTAATGATTGCTATTATTCTGCCTTCAGTGTTTATGCTCAATGTCGTAATATCTTATTCTATTTATATATTTATCATCATTCCGATTATCCTGATTTTGAGAAAAAAAAGCCGCAAAGATCCTGAGTTTTTAAAAGCTTTTTATTTTAATGTTATGAAATTTGGTTTTAAGCGGGTTATTAAAGCGAGGCTTAAGTATGTTAAATGGTGAATTTACATATTCTGACGATAAGATAGTTGATTATATACCATTCATAGAATTGCTTGATGATCAAAAAACCATTGTAGATAAAAATGGATATTTACTTCAAACAATAAGTATTGAAGGAATCGATATATCCTGCGTTTCAGAAGAAAAGAAACATAGCTTGTTTGAAAAGCGTCATTATCTTTATCAAAAGCTTGATAATGATATTTATTATTCATTTTATACTTTAAGAGTCCCTTCCACTATACCTTCATTAAAAGGTGGTAACAATCATCTTCTTAAAGAGATGAATCAAGCGCGAAGCATGGATTACAAAGGAGCTTATGAAAATACTTCATATGTAGTATTTGCAAAGAAAATAGATGCATTTGATATTGAAAAAATTAGCTGGTCTGAGAGCAAAACTAAGGAACTAATCTATGAAGACTTAAGATTACTCAATAACCAAGTAGAGAAATTCAAAGAGTACTTTCATGAACTAAATGCAAAAGTGCTTACATTCAATAATGGTCTAATGTCATTTTGGGACGTTATTATTAATAATAGTTCTCAAACTATTTGGCCTTTAAAACTGAGCGGTAGCTTTAAAAACTTAAATCACTACCTTGGAAACGTAAGCTACAATATTAATTGCGATAGTGGGGTTGTTAAATATGTTGATAATCGACATTTTGGTGCTAGCAAGCAGCGTTATAGCAGCTATATCATGCTTAAAGTTTTACCTTCAGCAATATCACAAGAAGTATTTGAAAGAGTATTTAATATTGATGCTGAAATCATTTTTACTCAGCATGCAAAAGCTATTGAGGAAGTGAAGGCGAATAAAGCTATTCATACAAAACAAAGATTATATCAAACCTTTTCAATGTTTTTCCGTGGATCGGTTGACGCACTTTATGAGCTTGGTGACAAAGTCCAAACTGGTAAATGCGGTCTTATAGACTATGTCAGTTATTTTAGGGTTAATGCTGATAGTTTAGAAGAGTTAAGGGCGAAAGTACTTAAGCTTGAGAACTGCTTACAAAACCTTGGTATTGGTTACATATATTGCAAAGATATAGCTATATATCACGGATATTTTCCAGATGTATATAATACACTATTTAATGCTAGAGGCTGGAAGCCAACAACGGAAAATCTTAGTATGTTAGCTTCATTTCCAAGTAGTAAATTTGGTCAGGAAAGTCAATGCTTTGGTGATGAGCCGATCGCATATTTTAAAACCTTAAGCCATAACTGGTATGGTTTTAATTTCCATGTGGGTGAGAGTGAGCCGCCACTTGGTCATACTATGATTTTTGGTGGTAGCGGAAAAGGTAAAACAACCTTGATAACTTATTTACTCACAAACTGCTTGAAATATGAGAATATGCATATTCTGGCATTTGACAGTAAGCAAGGTATGCGCATAGCAACAGAAACATTTGGTGGCACATATTTTGATCCTATTGAGGATAACTTGGGTTTAAATCCCTTCATGATGGAAAACACTCAATATAACAGAGAATTCTTAATATCATTAATGGTAAGACTTACTAGTGCCAATTTAAAACAAAAACAACTTATTGAAGAAGCAATTGAAGCTATTGTTAGTACAAATGTTCCAGAACTTCAAAATATAATGATGCTAACTGAATCATTATCAAAAGATGATCACTTGTATAACGAACTTTGTAGGTGGCTACCTATGAGCCAAAGTTATAAAGGTAAGCTTTTCACAAGCAAAGAGGACTTACTTAAGTTCAACAATAATATCATTTCATTTGATATGGACAAAGTGATTGCAGATAGAGAGGTTAGTGATCCTTTAATATCATACTTGTTTCATTCATTTGAGAATCAGGTTGCAGATTCATTAGCACCGCACATCTGCTTTGTAGATGAACTACATCAATATTTGAATAATCCACTATTTGTACAAAAGCTAGGAAAAGCAGCCAGCGAATGGCGAAAAAGAAAAGGACTGATAATCGGCGCTATTCAGGACGTTGCAACTTTTGCAAAACATCCGCTTAAAGATGTTATGCGTCCTAATATTGCTAATATGATCTTTTTCCCTGATGAAGGCGCTCAGGAAGAGGACTATGTAAATAGACTAGGTCTAAATCAGCAGGAATTTCAATGGGTAAAAGAAACAAGGGCTAATTATCAAGTGTTGTTAAAACGTATAGATAGGGGATCTATTATATTGGATGTGAATTTGTCTAGCCTTGGCAAATATTTAAGGCTATTTAAATCTGATGTTGATTCGGTTGAAAAGCTCAAAAGAATTAAACTATCTAATCCAAATAATTTCGTAGAGGAGTACTTAAATGCTTAGAAAATTTTTATTATTATCAGCAATCTCATTAAATTCAGCAGCTGCCGCCACCCCTGTTACTGATATTACTGCGTATAAACACATGATTGACAATGTGCAGCAGACAATGTCCTTAGTTAAGGAAGCTCAGCAACAAACAGAAAGAATGTCAAGTGTAGAAGGTGCTTTAAAAAGCACTCCTAATCCATTACTTAGAGATATTGGAAATATGAAAGGCAAACTACAGGATTCATATGACATTATTTACAACATCAACAAACCTGGCGAACTAAGTAGCGGAAACATTAGAGACATTAGTTCAAATATCGATAGTATTTTTACACCTATCGGAAAGTTGTATGAGTCTGGTAATTACGAGCAGCGTAAAAACTATATCAACATGTCAATGCGTGAGGCTGTAATCACTACGGAAAGTATCAAAACCGACGTGGTAAAAAATTATAAGGATATCGAATATCTTTTATCAATTGCGGATAATGCTGAAACACAAGCTGAAAAACAAGACGTCGCAATTAAGTTTGCCGCATTAAATGCGAAAATTCAGAATGATCTTTTATTCTTAATGGCGCAAACCACCAAGGTACAAACAATGATGAATTACTCTGGTTATGATGCCGCAGAACCTAAGAATAATAGTTTGTTTGGATCAGGAAACTCAAATCCATTCCAAAAAGAGGAAGGTATTTATACTAGGGCAGACCGTAAGGCAAAATGTACAGATTATACAAGAGCATTGGGGATGTGTAAATGATAATTCAGTTAACCGCCGTTTTTACAGAAAATAGTCGGCATTTAGTAGAAAATGTTTATCAAGCCCTTGCAAATGATTTTAGGCCTTTGTTTGGGTTTATAACAATTGGATATTTAATATGGGCAATATACAACTGGTACAAAAGGGAAGCGCCTTTTGATCTGTTGAGCTGCATATCATTCGTAATAATATTTAATGTTTTAACGCTAATAGCTTTTGAAAAGGATATATTTATGGACTGGGTATTTAGTCCTATAAATGATCTAGTATATGGATTACCTCAATTTTTATTTAGGGCGGCATTGAACACATCGGGTGGATCGCCGTATGATACTTTAATGCTGCTTATTGATAAGATTGCTATTGTAACAGACAAATATTCAAAAGAGACTTCATCTGATTTTTTACCTAGCCTACGCCTACATAGTATAATGTCTTGGGCAATGATAGGTGTGATATGGGTAGTTTATAATATATTTTTCATACTGCTCGCAATTCAAATGATACTGGCAAATGTTGCAAGTTCAATATTGTTACTGGTTGCCCCTATTGCCATTTCTATGGCTGTATTCCCGCAATTTAGATGGATCGCAAGTAATATGATTAAAGGTTATTTTACGTACAATCTGATACCGTGTGTTTCTATAGCAATTTTAACCCTATGTATTACACCAATTACCAAAAGCCTACACCTTTACGAGCAGGGTATGGTCGATCTTACAAAGGGGGCTGTATTTAGCAATACGATTTTAATTGAAATATTGGCGATGGGTATAGTTTCTAACATTTTACTTAGTAAAGCCCCTGAAATTGTTGCTACGCTTATGAGTGGTGCGGGTAGTGATGTATCAGGACCAAGAGCAGGTACGTTAGCTAAAGGTGCAGCTACAGCTGTAAGTTCTGTATATAGAGGTGCAGTTTCTGCTGGTAGTTATATAGCACAAAAATATGGAAGAGGGATTTAACAGGAGGAATATCATGTTGAGAGTGTTGCATATAGTTCAAAGGATTATTTTAGCAGGTGTTTTACTTAGTATAACAGCTTGTGCATCTGGTAATGCTGGTCCTGCGGCAAAGGTAATGAATTACAAAAAAAGTCGCTGTGAATGTTCTAAGCAAATGAAGGAGTTAGTAAATCATGCAAGATAATATGGATTTTGTGGCACTTGAACCATTCCTAGAGCAAAGAAGACTTAATAAAACCTATAAATTTAGCGCTTATGCCTTAGGTGGTTTGTGTGCTTTACTGGTAATTGGCGTTCTTTGCATAAGTCTATATACAATCACAAAACCCCCAGAAGTTGTTTATGTTGAATTAAATAGCGACAAGCAAACCTTCGTAAAGATTCTGCCTAAAGCCCATGATATGATTCCTACCGAAAACGATCAATTAGTAAGAAGCTTTTTAAGAGGATACGTCCAAAGTAGACATGAGGTTAATTTCATTGATGATCAAAAAAATGTACAGCTTTTTTTAGCTTTATCAGATGAGAAAATAATTGAAATAGCTAAAAAAGAATTCAATGAATTTAGAGAGGAAAATAAAGGCGTTACAAGATCTATAGATATTTTAGACGATTTTGCAATCACAGACTCTTTAAGCCAAAACAATAATATTCATCAGGTTAATTTTAAAACGATAGACCGTAAAGACGGTAAAGAGGCTATCAGATATTGGACTGCTAAAATTCGTTATAGTTTTACCAATGAACGCAAATATGCAGTAACTGAGTCTTATTTAAACCCAATGAAGATATTAGTTAGTGAATATAGTATCTCAAGGAAAAAAGAGGGAAGTCATGAATAAAAACATTGTATCTTGGTGGAACCTGAGCAAAGAAAAGAAAACAGGCGCAAGCGAAGCTTCAGCCGTTTTTAAAGGTTGTTTCAAAATTGTTTCTCGGAGCCTACCTTCGCAAAAAGCGATCCAAAACAGAAGAAATTTAAAATCAAGGGCGCTGAAAGCGGTATTACTTACCTTGAATTTAAATTTTGATGTTTTAGCTTTTGCAAAAGAAGGGAAGATCCTAGAAACATTACTTAAAAGAATCTTTTTATTTATCAACGATTTCAATTATCGGTTATTTAAAAAGACTGCATGTCTCGCATTAGGGTTTTGTAGCATTATTAACATTGCAGAAGCTGCTGTTAAGAAAGATGAGTTTGCTGAAACTCTTCCAGAAGATAATCAAATAGAGAAAAATGATTTAAGAAAAGCCCAAAAAGCTTTTTTAATAAGTTCTGATCCAAAAAGTATTATGTACATTGATTATAAGCAAGACAAAGTCAGTAAGCTTAAAATACGCATGCATTTATTCACGCACGTTGTTTTACCAGAAGCTATAAAGTCGGTTGCTCTTAAAGATAATGTCGGCTTTTCGGTTATGAGTGCAGATGATATTAAAACAATATTTTCCTTATCAACTAATAAGGCTGGCATCGATACAAGTTTTACCGTTATTGGTGAGTCAGGGACAATATATCCATTTTATCTAAGTTCATATGATACAGACGAAGATGTTATTGGTGATATGGTAGTGTATGTTAGAAATCCTGAAATTAAGGGATACACTCCAAAATCAGATGATAAGCTTAAACACAAAATAGCCCAATCGCGTTACGACTTTTTAGAAAACGTGGCTGATCCTGACAAAATTAATACCAAATACAAAATTAGAGGCAATCAAGATATAGCCCCTATGGCTGTATATGATGATGGCGAAAAGACATTCTTTGATTTCAGAAAGCCCTTAATGACAGGCGGTTATCCAGTCATTTACAAAAGGGTTGACGGTGTCGATGCACCTTTGCAATTAAGATTTCATCAGGGACATATTATTGCGAGTTCTATCTCAAATTCATGGACTATCATTGATGGCGACAAAGTAGTTTGTGTTGAAATGGACTAATTGGGGGTTAGGGAAATGTTAGAAAAGCGTAGCAAAAATTTAAAATATCTGCTTCTAGTTAGTATACTTGGTTTTACTTTGTGCGGTATCGGTATAGTGCTGCTTGTGAAAGATACAGGAAGTAAGCCACCTTTAAAGGATATTGTGCCTGAGCCGACAAGACGTATAGACGAAATTGCTAGCGATTTCCTTAAACCTGCTTTTAAAGAAGAAATTTTTGAAGCAGGTACCTTAAAACCCAATAAAGAACATTTGTTAGAATTTATACCAAATGATAATGATTCTATCGAAAATCAAATGAAAAAATCAGAGCAGAAATTTGAAAGTCAAAGACTAGCATCAAACGAGATTTTGGCAGCAGGGAAAGAGGAACTTGAATATTTAAAACCTAATGTAAAAAATATAGCTGAAATTGCCCGCTTAGATCAGCCAATAGCAAGTTCAACGCCTCCATTAGATCATAGTCGCACTATTACAAGAGGTACATGGATCAATTTAATACTTTATAACGATATTATCTCAGATGTTAAAGGACCCGTTCAAGCGTACGTTAAGAATGATGTATATTCAACAGATGGAACAAAGAAGGTACTGCCTGCATATACTATGGTACTTGGTGAATTTAAGCCACTTGAAAATCATGGTGACAGAAGGCTTAACGTAGTATTTAAAGAATTTATTACTCCACAAGGTTCTCATATAATTCTTACAGGTGAAAGTATAGCCCATGACTTACAAGGTAGGACAGGACTATCGGGTATTGTTGATAATAGGACAGGTGATAAGTACAAGGAAGCAGGAATTGCTGCATCAATCGTTGCAGGTTCACAATTAGCAATACCTTATAATGACGAAAGATTAAGACTGGGTATCTACCCATTAATGAAAGAAATGGGTAACGTATCCAGTGAAGTTTTAAGACAAAAGCTTAATATTAAGCCATCTATAGAAATACCATCAGGTACAAATATAAGTATTCTACTTAACGAGACAATTACCCTTCCTGAAGCACATGGTGGAACCCTGACAGCAAAAACATTAAAGGAGCAATAAGATGAAAAATATATTATTTGCAGTAATCGCTTTATACGCACAAAACGCTTTAGCAGAAAACGTAGCTAAAGATAAAGAAAAGCTACTCAAAATCATTGTAGATGAAAAAAAGGTGAGAATTTAAAGGCTAAAGTACTTAGCATTAAGGAGCCTAAAGGTGATTCAGATATAAAAGATCTTAGGATAGTTGGTAAGGTATCTAGCAAGGAATCTAAAAACTCTGATACGGTCTACAATATCATTTGGAATAAAGCTAGCCTTTTAGGGAAAGAAACAAACTTAGATGAGCCATTTTTAAGTAAGCCGCATGTAGAAGGGGAAATTGACGAAGGCGACAAGTTTACCATCAAAGGAAAGCCAGAAGTTCTTGCTAAGGCTTATGAGGATTTAACAAAAGGCAATATCGAAAATGAAAAAGAAAAGAAAAAAGAGGAAAAGAAAAATGAGCTTGGTCATACGCCAAGCAATAATAGTGGTTTTCAAAGTGGTGGATACGGAAATCCACAACCCCAAAGAGAGATGCCTCAATTTAACCCACAATTTGAAAAGCTAACAAATGTAACCACTACAGACGGCTGTACTATTAGAGTTGATCTTTCTGCAATGCAAGCGGTAGTACAGGAAAGAGTCTTAAGAGGCGGAAAGGAGATAGTTAGCTGCCATGACTCAAACCTTAAATACGAAATTGTTAAAGATTTTCAGGCTTGTACTCCTAAAATAGATGCAAAAGAAAATGTAGCCTTTAAACAATATAGATTAAGTTACCGAAACTCAAAAGATGAGGTTGTGCAAGTTGAGAAGTGCCAGCCTGATAAAATCAATCCGATACAGATTGTTGAAACAATTGATGGATGCACACAAAGCAATTTTGACGATAAGCCTATAGTAAATACCCGTAAAATTGTTGATATTGACGGCGTAATAACTCAAATCAGCCAATGCTTGCCTAAAGTGAATGCAGTACTTAGAGGCGAGATATGTCAAGATGAGCCGTATTATTATAATGAAGATACAAAACTGATTCACGTGGTAAAAGCATTCTTCTACGATGATAACGGTAATGAGCTTCAGATATCATCTTGCATTCCAACCGATGAAATCATCAATGCAGAATATGAAACCTGCGGAATTAAGCATAGTGATAATGAAAAGATGAGCTATATCAATGCGTTTCCTGTTGTCATAAGAGGTAATGAAAAGATAAAGGCTGGTGCATGTATGTTATATGAAAAAGCGCCGTACACACAAGCTAATTTAACTTTAATTGCAAGCCCTATAGGTTCAGAACAGATTAAAGTTGCTAATGATATACTCAAGCCATATCCCAATATGGAATTATCACGCATACCTTCATTTACTTATGATGATTCAAACTATTTACTTACTTCTAAAATCGATTCAGGTTTTAGGTATACACTACAAGATCCTAAAAATTATTATAATCAGCTTAATCAAAAAGCTGTTCTTCCCGAATATGGTTATACTGGCGTTGCAGCTGCGCCTTGGTTAGATAATTCAGGTAACGAAATTAATTTTGAGTATAGCGATGAATTACCTACTTGGTCAGTTCACATTTCCGCACCTAAATATTCATCACAATCAAGTGGAATCGGTGATACTGGGTTAATAAAGTGGTACTATTATGACCTTAGTTTTAGCAAACCAGTCTGCTACACATCTATGGTAAATGAAGTGCCAACATATATACGTATAGATGGAAGTACTTATAAAGATTTGGACAGCCCTGTTAGAAGTTTCAAGATATGTGGATCTGGCAGAAAATTAGGGGAGGCTGAATAATGGACTTAGATTATTTTTTAGAGAGTCGCCCTATGTTGCGCTTTTATTCAAAAGAAATTCTAAAATATGCAGATGATGAAACAATTTTTGAGGTTAAAATCAATAAGCCTGAGGAAGTGATTACTAAGGATATTTTTGGTAACCGCAAAATATATGTAGATGAAAGTTTGTCACTCTCTTATTTAAAGCAATTCGTCACTTTACTTGCTAATGCCCATGACATTGACTTAGAAAGCAAAAATGCTGTTTCATTGGAATTTGGTACGGGCAATAGAGTTACCATTGTAGGGGGCAAATTATCACGTCACGAGTTTTCAATGAATTTAAGGCTTAACAGAAGTAAGCCAATAGTTTTTGAAGAAGTGATTAAAGATGAGGCTTTAAGGGAAGAATTAAAACAAGCGGTTATTGCGAAAAAGACTATTTTAATAGCGGGCAGTACTGGATCAGGAAAGACAACTTTACTTAATGCTTTGGTTTCTCAAATTCCGCACAATGAAACAATCCTTACTTTAGAAGGTATACCTGAAATTAAGTGTAATCATCCTGACTGGTGCTCAATTGTTTACGACGAACATTCTAGATCTTCTAGTGCAGCTGAGGCTTTAAATGAAGCAATGAGGCTTAACCCTGACCGCATTATAGTAGGTGAAATCAGAAAGGAGAATGCTTTCATTTTAAATAGGGCTATTGAGTCAGCTCATGAGGGTAGTATGGCAACCATACATGCCGATTCATACGAATCAGCACTTAGAGCTGTAACGCAATATGCTGTTATCAATGGAAATATCGATAGTACATCACAAGATAGCCTTTACCGTATTTTAGAGGAAAAAATCGATATGGTAGTTTTAGCTAAACGAACTGATTCCTCTATTTCATATTCCATAGCTAAAAAAAAGGAGATGATTGATGCTTGATATTACAATTGTATTTCTGGTAGTAAACCTTTTTTTAATGCTGGTTATGATACCTAATATTATGTTTAATATGGGGTATAGCTACGTTCCATTTGTAGGAGCTTACCAGCTTTTCAAGTCAAATGGCTTAAATTTACCATGGGTTTATCTCGTAAGCCTGATGCTAGCTGCGTTTGGCATGTTCTTCATAGTAAATTTTGTAAAAGAAAAGGTCAAAAAGGATAAAAATGCTAGATGGGCTACTTTCTTTGACCTTTTCTTTTCTGAAATTAATTTTAAAGAAGGCATTGTTTTAGGAAAAAAAGGGTTTAATTACCTTTTTACTAAAACTAATACTTCAATACTCCTTTTTGCACCCCCTGGGACAGGTAAGACAGCAGGTTTTATCATTCCTACTATGTTTACTTGCAGTAATTCTATAGTAGTTCATGATCCCAAAGGTGAGATATATGCTAAAACAAAAGAACAAAGATCAAAGTTTAGCGATATCTTAGTTTTTAGTCCTTCAATGAAAGAAAGTTGCGTCTTCAATCCATTTGACAGCAATATGATTAAAGCTAGTAACAAAAACGTTGCTGATTACGTTGAAATGGTTCTTAGCATATTGATGCCTAATTCAGCGGAAACTAGCGGCAATGGAAAGTTTTTTAACGACAGGGCTAAACTCGCAATTTCTACAATAGCCTGCTATTTAATTGAACTTAACGGTTCAACCTCATTACCTGATATTAGAGATTTCTATACTTCACAAGATGCAAAAGAAGTATTTAAAGCTATTTTAAGGGATCCTAAAATCTCTGATTTAAAGTACTTAGTAAGCCTTTGTAATGATATTTCAAATGATACACATTCTTCTGAACAGTGGTCGGGTGTTAGTGGTTGCATAAGTAATATATTATCTGTTTATGCTAGTGAAAATGTTAGAAACGCAATGAGCGGTAATAGTAGTTTTGCTATTGAAGACTTACGCAATCATGAAATTAAGCCTATTACTATATATTTGATAGTACCTGACCAAGATAGAGACTGGTTATCGCCTGTTATCTCGCTCTTTTTTGATAGGGTTTCGAGTAATCTTTTATCTAACGGCGAGCCTAAAGCAGAGGCAAGAAGCATTACTTTAATAATGGACGAGTTCCCAAGACTAGGAAAAGTAAAGTCGCTTGTTGATTTGCCAGCAATATCAAGGTCATACAAGTTTAACTGTATCTTTGTAGCCCAGACTATTAATCAGTTATACGATATTTACGGAAAAGATTTTGCTCAGGTTCTTCAGTCTTTTTGCAAGTACAGAATTGTACTTAAGCAAAATGATATAGAAACAGCTAACCTCATTTCTCAGGCAATTGGCAAAACGGTGATAAAGAAAGAAAACGTTCAAACCAATCAGCAAGGCAAAAGCACATCTGTAACCTATGAAAAAGATGATTTAGTTTCGCCCCAGACAATAACTTCATTACCTGAAGACAAATGCATCATTATATCCGATCTAGGCACCAATACACCAATTTTCGCAAGTATTCCCTTTTGGTTTAACAATAGGAGGTTAATCACATGGTTAGATTAGTTTTTTTAATGCTGGTACTTTTTTCAATAAGCGCAGAAGCATCATGCAAGGCGCATTTTAGTAATGCAGCTGAAAAGTACGGTATTCCTCAAGGAATCCTTCAAACGGTGTCGCATATAGAGTCATTAAAGCATCCATGGACAGTAAATGTGAAGGGTAAAGGTTATTATTTTAGAACAAAGGAACATGCTATTGAATACGTCAAGAATCTTATCGAAAAAGGCGTCACCAATATTGATATTGGATGTATGCAGATTAATTACAAATATCATAAATCTGCTTTTAAGGACGTAAACGACATGTTTAACCCCCAAAATAACATAGAATACGCCGCTAAGTTTATAAGAACCAACTACGGGGTTTATCAAAATTGGCGAAAAGCTGTTGCAGTATTTCATTCAAAGAATGTAGAGCATTCAGCTAAGTATATATACAAATTTTCAAAAAACTTTCACACGTTTTAAGAGCTTTATTAATTTTAATTTTTAAGAAGGTAACCAAAATGACAACAAAACCAGAACACTATATTTGTATAGATTATTTAGATCCTGATCATCCAGAACCATCGGTATTTAGTTTGGAAAACTTTAGATATGAGGATAACGGAGTTTTATATCAGCTATTTGAAACAAAAGAAGAGCTAATTAAATATATAAGTCCTTATTTAAGAAGCTTAAATCAGAAGAGTTTAGATGAACTTAGTAAGTATAACCATAAAATAATAGGTTATGAATGTTTAGAAAAACACTCCCTTCAAGACTTATTATATGCATGCAAATTAGATATTGAGAAGATACTTATCAATAATGGAGATTTATTAAGTGTTGATGAAATCTTTTACTATTTAGAGGAGCTTAATATAATAGATGAAAAGCACAACCTTCATATGGCTAAAAATTATAAAGATAATTTTACCATATTTAATAAGTTTTTAAATTATAACATTGAATATTCGACGCAGTTATTAAAGGAACTTCATTCAATTCAAGATTTTTTATATGAAATACATAGTGCTTATGATGACATGAACTTTGGTGATGCTAATCATAAATTAGAATGCCTAATCCCTTTTACGGCAAATTTTTTAGAAACAGAAGAAGGAGTTATGCCTATAGATAAATTCCATAGCATGGCAGAAGAATTCCTTGAATATATTTCCGAAATTAATACAAGCTCAAGTTGGTTTTGCAAGGAATATGATTTGGACAAACATATAAACATTGAATGCAAGCTATTTAAAAAGTTTTTAGACAATAATCTATATGAAATGTATGAACTACCTAAAAAATTTCAAAACTATCATGACGCAAAATTATTTTCTGTCTTTAAAAAATTAAATAAAACATTTGGAAGAGATACTAATGACCGTGAATTAGTTGAAATTTATAACAAAAGATATGAGACTATCAAATTAAATGATACTAAAATTAGCAAATATCAAAATGATATAAAAGATTTACAAGACAAAATAGATTATTGTCAAAAGCTCCTGAATCAAACAGTACAAGAAATTACATTAAGTAAATGTCCAAAAAATGTAACTTCATTATTAAGACAAAAATACAAGTATAGGGAGGATCTAGCTATATATAATCAAAATATAAGTCAAATAAAAGAATTAATTCCAAAACCCTCAGAATTAATAAGTTATTACTACTCACAAGAGGATAATTATCGTAAAGACGAATATAATGCAAACATAAGAAAAACCTACGAATATTGTCTTCAACCCAATAACTTAATAAAAATAAAGGAAAAGATATGGGAAAACTTTCCTAAACATTATGTTTGTTTAGAATATATGGCTGAGCCAATAAGTCGTAATGCTTGGGTTTCAGTCTATAATATTAATAGCACATTTCTTCATGATGATATTTCTCCATTTCAGCCAAATGAAAGATATCAGAAATTTAATAATAAATTTGAGTTTATTACATTACTAGATAAGTATATTAATATATATGAAAATTCCAATGGCACTGTCGCTATACGTAATTATATAAAAGATTCAGAAATACCACACTACAATAAAAGCATTGCTAATGAATTTCGGGGCTATGTTAATAAATTAGATTTAGAAGTTTTAGTTTTAAACAATAGTAACTTGCTTGCAGTAGAGGAAGTTTATAAGTATCTTGCGAAGCTTGATTATCTAGATAAGAAATTTACGTTATCAAAGGTATCAGGATATATGGAAGACATAACAATAATTATGAAACTAAATTCATCAAAATTTCAATATTATACAAAAGAATCACATCAAACGACTCCTTGTAGAAATCCAAATTTAGTAAATTGTGTTTTTTACGATAAAGATGAGTTTGCAAATTATATTAAAGAAAGTACTCAAAATTACATTGATGCTAAAATAGCTTTGATTTTTAATAATCAAAAATATTCTAAGGAAGAAATATATAAATCCTATGTCTCTGAACCAAGTAATTGGGATGATTTCCTTGTATACTATAATGATTTAAAGTTTAGAAAAGAATTCATCCAAAAACCAGAAGTTCTGGCAAAAGTGCAAGAAGTAAATCATAAGATCGTTCACTCAGCTATGCATATTCAGCCTGAGAAAAAGGTTTCATTTGTTATGTAATTAAAAAAAGGGAGTTGATGGTCAAAAGTTTAAATTCCCTTATTTTATTTTCTCTATACCACCTTTATCAAATCATCCCAACATGTAGTATAATTAGGCGACTTTTTAGTGCATTGAGGTTGCCAATCTCCATTAATACCTTGAGCAGCAAAGAAAAGAGTGTTTCTGCCGAACTTTCCATTAATTTCATCTAATACATTCATTAGCTTAGGTTTTGGCTTATCAATTTGTATAAGAGGCAACTGTAGTTTATCGCCAGGAACTATATCTATTAGGGGTATCAGCAACATTTTGGCAAAAAGATACGCTCTTAAGTTTTTACAAATAATAAATATATGGAATTAAATTAAAATTATAGATATTGTAATTACGAGACTGAATCACATATTAAATATTGGCTAAAAAAATTATATGATATTTAAGATAATAAATTTTATTTATCTTTGGTAACTTTAATTATGAATTGTTTAATCAAGCCTAAATAAATTATTCTTAATGTTTCATCAGAAGGTTTGCTTTCTGAGTTTATTTGAATTAAAGATAAATCTTCAACTGTTTTTGGCCCAGCTTTAGCATAAAAACTATCCCAATCATTAATAGATATATTATTTTTTAAGCTTGATAAACCAACCCATGCAAATTCTAATAAAATTATTTTTTTCATTTTTTCATTAATTAATAACTCTTGAAAAGAAGGCTTACGTTTCAAGTAAGAGGAAAGAAAAACATCAGTTAATTTATCATTTAATCCGTACCAAGCACATATATGCGCTAACTCTTTCCTTGGGTCTGCTAATCCAGCTAATTCCCAATCTAATAAGAAAATTTTCTTACCATTCCATAGTACATTTCTTAAGTTTGGGTCATTATGAAGCATTGAATTTTTATAAGAGGTTTCATTTACTTCTTTATTTAATTTTAGCCAATGATTATAAGCGACTTTTAGGATGCTAGGTCCAAAATATTTACGCTTAGTATTCTTAACTGATAAATACCAATCTCTTCCAATAGTAAACTGGCTCATTTGTCGAATATTTGATTTTGGATTAGGTGCATTATGTATTTTAAATAAAGTTTTTCCTAACGCTTTTAAAATACTTGCATTTTTAGTATCTTTTAATTCCAAGGTTTTACCTTCTAAAAAGTCCATAAGTAGAAATGTTGAATCTTTATCATATAAATAAACTTTCGGACCAAAATTATTTGAACCTGCCCATACAAAAGATTGTATAATAAAATCACGATCATTTTTTGGACGGTTCAACCCTATAAACCTTAAAATGTAATTCTTAGATAATAAATTAACTTTAAAAAGTGCGTCTTCTGAGTAACCACCTTTTAATAACATAAATTTCATATCTTCAGGTTTATATTTATAGTATTTTTTTAAAAATACTATTGTAAATTGGTCCCAAGGAAGCTGAGGATATTTTTCTACTATTTTATTTATTTTATAAAATGAAACATTATTATTTTGTAATGATGGCCTAGTACTTTTGAAAACAATACAAGAAGACAGTAGAAAATTTATAAATAATATAAAAAGTAATTTTCTCAGCATATTTATTTGAAACCTAATAAATATATTTATATATTTTTTAAATATTACTTATAGTATAATCAAATAACAAACTAATATAGGATTTTCCATGTTTAAAAAAATATTATATTTACTATCTACAGCCTATGTTATTTTATTTAACAATTTTGCTGAGGCTAAAACAGTAGAATATATTTTTAATGTTAACTATGAAACGGTAAATTATAGTGGTCAAGAGGCTAGAGGATTAGCAATAAATAATTCTATACCAGGGCCTACTGTTAAAGCAAAAGTAGGTGATACTTTAAAAATTACAGTTAACAACTATTTAGCTGAGGAAACCTCAATACACTGGCATGGCGTGCTATTACCTAATGATCAAGATGGGGTTCCTTATATAAATACTCCACCAATTCATCCAGGCAAGAGCTTTACTTATCAATATAAAGTAACTCATCCAGGTACTTATTGGTATCACTCTCACTCAGGACTACAAGAGCAACAGGGTGTATATGGTTCGATGATATTTTATCCTGAGAAAGAAACAGAAACATATGATGAAGAACATATAGTAGTACTTTCAGATTGGACCGATGAACATCCCGAACAAGTACTTGCCAATATTAAAAAAGATCCTGATTATTATGCACTTAAGAAAGACTCGGTGCAATCTTGGGATAAAGTTTTAAGCAATGGTTACAAAGCTTTTGATTTAAGAGTAAAAAATGCTGTCATGCGAATGGGACCTATGGATATGTCAGATGTAGGTTATGATGCATTTCTCATTAATGGCAAAAAGTCATTAGATTTAAGTAAAGCAAAACCAGGAAGCAAAATAAGACTGAGGATTATTAATGCTGCAGCTTCTTCATATTTTATTCTGGAATATTCCGGCAGCACTATGAAAGTTATTGAAGCAGATGGCATAAAAGTTAAGCCTTTTACCGCTCAAAGAATTAGAATTGCCATGGCTGAGACCTATGATGTTATTGTTACAGTACCAGATAATAAAACTTATGAGTTTAGAGCAACTTCAGAAGATGGCACAGGATATGCCACTGCTAGAATTGGTGCAGGAAAATTGGTTGCAGCCCCAACTATTCCCAAGCCTAACTTAGTGCTTATGGATATGAATATGTCCGGTATGCACGATATGAGTAGTATGGGCGGCAGCTCTTCTAGCCCAAAAGGTCATGACATGACAAGTATGACTGCTATGGAAAGTAGTAATAATACTCCTAAAGCGGATATAAAAATGAATGATATGGCGAACATGGATCATTCAAAACCACAACAATCCTCTACACATGAAATGCATAATATGCAAGCCATGGATAAAATGGAATATAAAGGACACAAAGAAAACAAACCAAAAGCAGCTCCTCAATTACCACATATAGCTTATTTGGATAACTACAAAGCTCTTAAATCTTTATCAGATTCTACCCTTCCTAAAAATAACCCAATCCGAGAAATTACCCTTAATTTAACTGGGTCAATGGAACGCTATGTATGGACTATTAATGATACACCTATGTATGCAGCTGATAAATTCTTTATTAAAAAAGGTGAAAATGTGAGGATGACTCTGGTTAATAAAACTATGATGCATCATCCTATTCATCTTCATGGGCATTTCTTTAGAGTGCTAAACGGCCAAGGTAAAGAAAGTCCATTAAAGCATACGGTAAATATAGCGCCTTATGAAACTACAACAATTGAATTTTATGCTAATGAAGAAAAAGATTGGATCTTCCATTGTCATAATCTTTACCATATGAAACTAGGTATGGGTGGCATTGTTAGTTACTCTGATCCTGAAGATAAAAATACCCCTAATCACTCTAAAAATCATTCAAAAGACCATGGTAACAAATGGTTTGCAGTTAATAGACTTGAAGGATTTTCAAACTTAGCTAGCTTTAGCACTAAGTTTACCAGAAATGATGATAACCTATTATTCGATGTAGAGCATAATTATAACAAGGATTATGAAGCCGAAATTAGATATCAGAGATTTACTTCTCAGTTCTTTGGTGCATATGTTGGAGGCAGTTTTGCTAAAGAAGACGGTGATACTTCCAATAAAGCCATTATAGGTTTTGAATATACTCTACCATTTTTAATTAAAAGTGATGTACGCTTAGACTCAAAAGGTAAACTTCGTTTTGGTTTAAATAATGAACATCAGTTAACTAATCGTACAAATCTTGATTGGAAATGGAATACTAATAGCGAATATAGATTTAATCTTAATTATTCCATCACTAAGCAATTATATATTTCCGGTAATTATGATGCCAAAGAAAAATTTGGAATCGGATTATCTATAAAATTTTGAAATTAATATGTTTTCAAAAGACTAAATATAATATAGGAAAAATTTATGAAATTAGAAAATAATAATAAATATCATTTAAGTTTAAGAATATTACATTGGTTAATGGCTATATTATTAATTGCTATGATTGGCGAAGGTTGGTTTATGATAAAACTAAAAAGTGGGCTGCCTTTGAAAAAAGAGCTTTTTAATTTACATAGATCTTTTGGGATTTTAATTTTAGTATTATTTTTTATAAGATCTTATATTAGATTTTCTACATATATCCCTCCTTTGCCATCAAATATAAGTAAATTTAATAACTTAGCTTCTTCTATAGGTCATAAACTTTTATATTTTTTTATGTTGATAGCTCCACTTACAGGAATTTTCGCTACAAGTTTTGCTGGATATAAAATTCCTTTTTTTTCATTTACTTTGCCTAAATTTATTGAAAAAAATTCAGAATTAAGTATGTTATTCCATGAAATTCATGCAATAATACCATACATATTTTCAGCTTTAATAATAGTACATGTAGGGGCTGCTTTAAAACACCAATTTTTAAATAAAATTAAATTATTACAAAGAATATGGTGATAAAAAAGTGCATGACATAAAACTTTAGTATTATTAGAAAAATTTGACAACCTTAAAATATATAAGAAAAAATATAAGGGTAGCTTTAAGCTACCCTTATATTTACGGAGACATTTAATAAATTATTATTAAATGTAATTATTTTTTATTATTAGTTTGTGTATTTTCTTTATTCGTCATATTTTTATGGTCCATATCTTTCATATCCATGTTTTTAACTTGTTCTTGTTTTTTTATATCTTCTTTGTCTTTATTTTCATTGGCATAACTTAGCTTAATGCTTAATAATATTGAAATTGCTGTTAATAAAATTTTGCTCATATAAGTATCCTCTTGCGTAATTGTTAGTACTTTAAGGAGAAAAGATTATTTAATCATAACATTTAATCAAGTCCATGTAAATAAATATATAATTTGTTAGTAAATATGTTATAATCAGTATTGGGTTTAATTATACTATTGAAAATAAAGCAAGTTATAATGTATGAAAAAGGAAATAATGATTACTAACAATTAACTTTAGGCGCATGGGCGCTTTAGTAATTTCTATTCTCTTTTTCTATTTATTTTAAAAATAAATAATAAGTAGAGGTTATATGGAACATTCTCATAATAATAGCAAACGTAAACATAAAACACTGCATGAGCATGCACACCATAATCTTGATATGAATAGCAGCTTACTTTTAAAGTCACTAATACTTACTGTAAGCTTTATGATTGTTGAAATTGTTGTTGGCATAATTTCGCAGTCTCTAACTATTTTGTCTGATGCGGGACATATGTTTACTGATGCCTTAGCCTTAGCTTTATCTTGGATAGCAATTTATTATTCTAAAAGACCGGCCAATAGTATTTTTACCTATGGCTACCATCGCTTTCAGATTATTGCCACTCTGATAAATGGTTTAAGTTTATTGATTCTCTCTATCTATATTATTTATGAAGCAATAATAAGGTTGTTTGAACCAATAACGTTAGAGGGTAAAACCTTAATATACGTAGGCTTAGCTGGGGCTGTAGTTAATGCTATAGCTTTTTGGATAATTAGCAAATCTTCACATAAAGATATGAACATTAAAAGTGCCTTACTTCATGTTATAAGCGATTTATTGGGTTCGCTTGCAGCGTTTGTAGCTGGCGTAGTTATAATATATACTGGATGGATGAATATTGATCCTATTTTATCATTATTTATTTCAATTTTATTACTTAAAACTACATGGCGCTTAATTAAACAATCTTCTATGGTCCTAATGGAAAGTAGCCCAGAAGGCATTACTCCCGAGCTAGTAAAAACACAGCTATTAAAGTTAAATACTCTAATTATAGATATTCATCATATACATATTTGGTCGATTAGTTCAACTAGTAACGCAATAACTCTTCATGTTATTGTTAATAGTAATATTAATAATCAAGATGAACTTATTAAAAACATGCGAGAATTCTTACATTCGGAATTTAGTATAGATCATATTACTATTCAGATTGAAACCAAACAATGTGATGAAATGCAACACTAGTAACTTATAAAGCACAGTGGCTTTTTATTGACATTAGTTAAATTCTAACATACGGTATAGTAAGGTTTAGCTATGACAAATGATAAAACAATCAACAACAAATCCATTATGCATGATATCAATTTACCAAGATTAAATAAAATTAAAGGTCAGATTGAAGGTATAAAAAAAATGATAGAAGAAAGTAGATATTGTCCTGAAATACTAACTCAATTAAAGGCGGTAAGAATAGCTATAAGAAATGTAGAGGTAAATATCTTAGAATCTCATTTATCACATTGTGTCACTAAAGCTTTTGATTCAAATGACGAATATGAAAAGCAGAAAAAAATAGAAGAAATTAAAAAATTGATCAAAAAGTTTGAGTAAAATTAGAGGGCAATATATGAATACCCAAGAACATCAGCACCATCATCATAGTGCTAAGCATATTAAAACTTCTGATGACCAAGTTGAGCATAAAAATCATGCTAGTTGTTGTGCTATTCATCAGGCAAACAATAAGGGAGATTTAAATGTAGGAAAAGATGCTTTTTTTACTTGCCCTATGCATCCTGAGATAAGACAAAAAGGTCCTGGAAACTGCTCAAAATGTGGGATGGCACTTGAACCAGAACAAATTACATTAGAAGTAGGAGAAGATCATGAATATCTCTCCATGAAAAAAAGGTTTATTATTTCTGCTGTTTTAGCAATACCATTGATGATTATAGCAATGGGTAAGCATTTTATTGGTATTCCAGATAAAATATCTAACATATTAGAACTGCTACTTGCAACCCCAATTGTAATTTGGGGTGGTTGGCCATTTTTTAAATTAGGTTATCAATCACTACTCAATAAAAGCTTAAATATGTATACATTACTTAGCTTAGGGATAGGAGCAGCTTATATATTCAGTGTAATATCTATTATCTTAGTCCATCAATTCATACTACTACAGAAAGTAGGAGTTTATTTTGAGGCTGCAGGAGTGATTACAACGCTTGCATTACTTGGTCAGGTGATGGAGCTTAAAGCCAGGAGTTATAGTAACAATGCAATTCGTGAGTTATTAGGACTGGCTCCAAAAACTGCCCGTATAGTTAAATCTGATAATACAGAGGTAGATATACCACTAGAAGAAGTAGCAATAGGTAACCTTATTAGAATTAGGCCAGGTGAGAAAATACCAGTGGATGCCATTATTATAGAAGGTAACAGTAATATAGATGAATCTATGTTAACGGGCGAATCAATGCCTGTATATAAGAACATAGGAGATAAAGTTATAGGCGGAACTCTGAATGGTAATGGTAGTATAATTGTTAAAGCAGAGCGTATAGGTAAAGAAACAGTACTTGCACAAATAGTTGAGATGGTATCAAAAGCTCAAAGAAGCAAAATGCAAATCCAGAAATTAGCAGACTTAACTTCAGCTTATTTTGTACCAATAGTGATACTTATTGCCATTATCACGGGTTTAATTTGGTATATTGCTGGTCCTGAGCCAAAATTAGCTTATGCTATGGTTAATAGTATTGCGGTATTAATCATAGCATGTCCATGCGCTTTAGGTCTTGCCACTCCCATGTCCATTATGGCAGCCAGTGGAAAAGGCGCTAAGCTGGGAATTTTAATTAAAGATGCTTCTAGTTTAGAGTTACTCAGTAAAATTGATACCATAGTCGTTGATAAGACGGGTACTTTAACTGAAGGAAAGGCTAAGCTAACTTTGATTAAATCTCTTGGGGAGTATGATGAGAGTAAATTGCTCTACTGGGCTGCAAGCCTTGAGCAGAATAGTGAGCATCCATTGGCTGCGGCAATTGTTAATGCCGCAAAGGAAAAGAATATCAATCTAGCGAAAGTAGAAAATTTTCAATCAATTACTGGGCAAGGAATAATAGGCTCAATTGATGGAGTAGCTATCTCTTTTGGTAATCTAAAATTATTTAGTGAAGAAGTTAACAATATAGAGCAAATAGATAAGCTAGCTTTTGAAATGAGAAGAGATGGCCAAACCGTTATGTTCTTTGGGATTGAGGGTAAGATAGAGGCTTTGTTCTGTACAGCCGATCCTATTAAACCTTCAGCTTGTAATGCGATTAAAGAGTTAAAACAGAATAATGTTAATATTATAATGTTAACAGGTGATAATCTTACTACTGCTTTAGCTATAGCTAAGAAGTTAAATATAAACAAGGTAGAAGCGGGAGTTACTCCTGCCCGTAAAGCAGAAGTTATTAAAGATCTACAGCTTCAAGGTAAGATTGTAGCGATGGCAGGAGATGGCATTAATGATGCTATTGCTTTAGCTCAAGCCAATGTAGGGATTGCCATGGGAAATGGCACAGATATAGCTATAGAAAGTGCAGGGATTACATTACTTAAAGGCGATATTAACGGTATAATCAAAGCTTATAAACTTAGCAAAGCTACTATTCGTAATATTAAGCAAAATCTTTTCTTTGCTTTTATTTATAATATACTTGGAGTACCTATAGCAGCAGGTATTTTATATCCCTGGCTTGGAGTATTATTAAGCCCAATATTTGCAAGTGTGGCAATGAGCTTTAGTTCTATCTCGGTAATAATAAATTCACTTAGATTGAAGGACTTATAAATTAGGGTGATTTATTTTACTTAAAATATTAGTTTTACATAACGGAGAAGTATAATATTAAAGAGAAGGTTCCAGGTAATTTCAGAGTAAAAATAACGATAGAAAATGGGATATTAACCGCGAAAGTGTTAGGAAAATTATGCCTTAAATGTTCAAAACTTATTCGATTTTAAAGAACATTAAATACTGATACTTTTCACTCCAAGGTAACTTTCGTCACTTTCTCTCAGTTCATATTTTTCTTCTCTAGGTAATTTTAACAAATAGTCATAAATTATGTGCTTTAAGGCTATATGGCAGGTTATTAAAAAATTCAAGTGAACTCTCAAATTTAGTTATAAGTTATATATGTAAGCATTTGAACTTTGATACAGTAATTAGCATTCATAAACCTATAAGAAAAGCTACTTATATTGAACATCGAAAATATTATTTGATCATTTAGAATTTACTAGCTTTTGCGAAAAGGCTAAAACAAATTTTGAGATTTGGATTAAATATCCTCTCACAAAAAGCATAAAAGTTATTGCAGTCGATTAGGGCAAACATTTAAAATACTCGTTATAATAATTTTATATTACCTATATATAAAAATCCATGATTATTAAATAATTAACTTAGGACTTTGTTTAAGAAGGTAGCATAAATGTACATTTGACAATATGTATATTTATGCTATTATTATAAGAAATATTATAAGGTTATGAAATGTCTAGAATAGTATTGGAAGTAACGCCAGAACAACATAAGCAAATCAAGGTTATGGCTTCGCTTGAGGGGAAATCGATAAAAGAACTGATTCTTGAAAGTGTATTTAATGAAAAGAAAACTTTTAAAAGTAGTACTTTAAAAGCTATAGATGACGTTAACCAAAACAAAAACCTAAACACCTATAATTCCGCTAAGGAATTATTTAATAAGTTCAGATAATAATTTTATGCTAAAGATTAAAACCACAATACAATTTGAGAAAGACTTGAGACTCATGAAGAAAAGAGGTAAGAATTTAAGCAAAATTGAAGTTATTGTCGATAAACTATCCACTAATGTGAAGCTTCCAATCAAAAATAAAGACCATAAATTAGTTAATTATAATGACTATAGAGAATGCCATATTGAACCCGATTGGCTATTAATTTATTATAAAGATATCAAGGAATTAAATTTGATTAGAACGGGTACACATTCGGATTTATTTAAATAATTTACACTATAATAAAGATTATTTCTTGAATAGCTTTTCTGTTGCGGCTGCGAGTTCCTCATGAGTAGGGGCAATATATCTTAAAAGCTCTTTGATTGTAGTATTGCCACTGAGTCTATGAGCAACCTCAATTCCTTCTTCTTTAGTAATTGCTTTTAAAACTGTGTGCCTGAGCATATGAGGAGATAATTTTATTGGTTCTTGTGACTTTACAGAAGCCTGTTTAGCAATCCTATCACAAATTAAACTTACATCTCTTGTTGTTAGCCTCTTTCCACTTTTAGAAACAAATAGCGGTTCTTTTTCTAAAAGCTCTTTCCTAGTTTGCAAATATAAATCTACCCTTTCTTTAGCGTCACTTGGTAAAGGTATTTTTTTTGAAACCTTTCGCCCTTTTCTTATGACGTTATGAAAACCTCTTGAATGATATTGCTCTATATTTAGCCTTACAAGCTCTGAAACCCTCAAGCCCGTGTAGAGTAAAGTATAAAAAACTGCAACTTCCATCAATGGGTTTTGGTTAGCTCTGGTACATAAAGCAATGCGGTGTTCACAACTTGCTTTAAGTCTTTGTATAGTTAAGTTGTCTAAGCCTCTCCACTGAGGCTCTTCAATGCCTATATCCATAACGTCTTTAAGGGGATTTCCTGCTAAGAAGTTCCGCTGGGTATGTATCCACCTAGCCGCATGTCTTATGGTTGCGAAGATTCTATTGATATAAGTAAAGTTATATAGAATCTCTAACAAATGATTTTGAAATCCTTTAGACACTGAAGTAGTCCAAAAATCGATATTGTCGGTTTTCATAGATTTATAAAAGTATTCTAAAAACTTGGTGATATCGTTTTTTTTGGCTTTAATTGTGCCAGGGGCTGCATTTAGCACCTGAGTTGCAAAATAAGTATCCAGCCAGTAACCAAGTGAATCGTTTTGCGATTCTTTGTGCAGGGTGATGTTAATGTCTCTAGATTCTAAAACTTCAATATTAGTCATATTAGCTACTTGTATTATCTGGTTGTAGATCCTTTAGCTTATTTAAAGTTTCTAAGTCAATAAGTGCTGCTGTTGGTTTCCCGTTCTTTGTAATTATAAAAGTTTCATTTTTATAATTCACTTGGTTTAGAACGTCAGCTAAATTTTGTCTAAGTTCAATTGAAGAGATTTCTTTATGCATAATGACCATTATTATAATAACGTACGTTATATTAATAATATACGTACTGTTCTTAATAGTCAATACGTACATAACGTACGTCTTTCATTATATTAAATCTTCTCGGTAGTAAACTTTGCAATATTTTTTATAAGTTCTAAAAATGAGTTTCGTGCATATCTGGGGCTAATGGAAAACAGCCTTTTGCTGTTTAGTACCGAGAAGATGGGTTCTAGGTAGTAAATGCAAAATTAAATAAAAATATAATTGACATATTGTCGCTTTTGTGCGACAATTAATTAAATAAGAAATGTATATAGATGCAAAGTGGAAATATTAATTTATAAAAAAAATAACAAAGAACCTTTTACTGAGTGGTTGAAATCGATAAAGGACAAAGAAACTGCTGCTAGAATAAGAAACAGGGTAGCAAGAATAGCTTTAGGTAATCTTGGCGATTATAAAACAATCGAGAAAAATTTATATGAAATGAGGTTATTTTTTGGTTCCGGATACCGTATTTATTTTGGGAAAAAAGGAGCCAGGTTAGTTGTACTTCTAATCGGAGGAGATAAAAGTACGCAAAAGAATGATATACAAAAGGCTCAGGAGTATTGGTATGATTTTAAAGGAGAAAGTGATGAGTAACAAAAATAATTTTAGGACGTTTGAAGAGTTCAATCTTTCCTTACTTAGCGAACCGGATGATGCAGAAATCTATTTAAAAGTAGCATTAGAAGAATATAAGAATGATGGAGACACAAAAGCTTTCCTATTAGCTCTAAAAAGCGTGGCAGAGGCACAAGGGGGAATAGCAAAACTAGCAAAGAAAAGTACTATTAATCGTCAAAATCTATATAAATTATTGAATGGTAAGACAGAGCCTAAGCTTACAACTTTCCTGAAGATAATGGACGGGCTTAATGTAGAATTAGATTTCCATGTAAGAAACATACTAGGGAAATGATAACTAATCATTTTATGAAATACATAATATTGCTTGGAAAACAGCAGTACAGCATTAAATAGACGGAAAAAAAGATGATGAATGAAATCATTAATATTAATGAAGAAAAACTTGAATATTTGAAGCATTTCTCGAAAAAATACAATAAATCCTTAGATATGATTATAGATGAGGCTATTGATCTATATATAGAGTCATTAATAGACAAAGAAGATTATGATGATGCCGTTAAAATTATGGAATCAAACCCTAAATTGATTAGCTTTGAAGAAATGAAGGAAAAATATAATCTGCAAGATAGTAAAAAACCATCTAAATCAGAAACAGAACAGCTAACTAAATTAGAGAAAGAGATTTTGGAAGGTATCAATCAAGCCTTACAATATGCGAAAGGTGACAAATCTGTCGGTACAAAATATACATTTGAAGTTCCAGAAAATTCAAAGCAAAATAAACAAAAAAAGAATAAAAAGAAATAACATAGAAGTATGAAATCAGGAAAACATATTTTAATGTTTTCCGCTTTTCAATATTCAACCAATGAGTATGACGTGCTTCTACCACTTAGATCGTCCTTTTTCAGAATACCCTTTTCAATTAGATCTTTGAGATCTCTAATTGCCGTATCTTGCGAGCATTTACAAATTTTCGCCCATTTTGATGATGTTAGTTTACCTTCAAAATCCTCTAGTAAGCGGTTAATAATATTCTTTTGTCGTTCATTTAAATACTGGTCTTTAAATACATCCCAAAACTTAGCTTTTGCAAGAATATTACCAAGCAGGTTTTCAGAATCCAGAACGGCTAAAGAAAGTGTTTCAAGGAAATACTTAATCCATTCAGTTATATCAAGATTTCCTTTTTGGCTATTCTCTAATATCTCATAATATTTACTGCGGTCTTTCTGGATTTGGCTAGACATACTATAAAATCTTTGCGGACTAGCCTCACTTCTAGCAAGTAATAATTCTGAAATAGCCCTTGCTATTCTACCATTACCATCATCAAAAGGGTGTATTGTAACAAACCAGAAATGTGCTATTGCTGCTTTTAGAACTGGGTTTTCATTATTTGAATTATTAAACCAATCTAAAAAATGTTGCATTTCGTTTTCAATAATATGACCACTAGGTGCTTCATAATGAACCTTTTCCCTGCCATAAGCCCCTGAAACCACTTGCATAGGATCATTCTCTGGTTTCCTCCAAGAGCCAACATTAATTTTATGCATACCATTTCTTCCAGTAGGAAATAAGGCATAATGCCAATCAAAAAGCCTTTGTTTTGTTAAGGGTTTAATATTGTCCTTGGTTGCATTTAACATGACTTCAACAATACCCTCAACATTTCTATCTGCTTTATTTAACCCAGCTATTTCTATTCCCATCCTATTAGCGATTGATGAACGTACTGCTTCAACCGATAGCTCTTCCCCTTCAATTGCACTTGTTTTAATAATCTCTTCTGTAAGAATTCTTAAAGTAGCTTCCTCCCTTAACTCAAAACCAAATTGTAACATTTTACCTAGAAGCTTGCCTTGTTGGTATCTTACATTTGCAAGCAAATCCCCAAGTATATCTTTGTTATATGAAAATCTTGGCCATAAAGGTAATTGATGAATGTACATCGCTATCTCCGCATATTATGCATAGATTATATCACATTTTCAACGCAATAACAACATTATTCACCGCATATTATGCGTAGAATAATGAATATAATCTCCGCATTGTTAAAATACGGCTTTTTAATTCAGGAATAATAAGGTCTAATAATATAGACTATAAGGCATTACCCAATACTTTATGGATTTATTGGTGATTATTGGAATACTTCAAGGGCATTGATGACTCTTTGCCCTTTTCAGAAAGGTAAGCTTTTTTACGCGGCTAATTCAACTTTAGATTTATTACGTCGTAAAGACAAGATTAAACTACATTTTAAAGCCGTTTGGTTTTATATTTATATTATTAGCATCAGCATTAACCTTTAAATCAATTAGTATTGAATCAAGATGTTTTAATTTTTCCTCTTTCATCTTAGAAGGTATATATTTACTATCCGCTAAATTATTACTTATATTAAGAGCTTTTTCACTTAGACTCTGTTCTTGTAGGATATCCTGAATCTTAAGCTTGGCTGCAACAAGCTTTTCTTCTGCTATTTTACTTATAATAACTGCATCTTCTCTTTTTCTAAGTGAAAATCTTAGTTTCTCACTATACTCTTTAAATTTGACAGCTCTTTCTTGATATTTTTGACCTTTACTAAAGATCCTATTTAAAATACCTCCGTATTGCTTCTTAAAGTGTTCATTTAAGTCAAGCTGGTCAAAACTTGGTGATTCTAAAGTCTGAATAACCTTATCGGCTATTTCTGGGTAATTATTAGTAATATGAGTTTTATAGTCCTCAACATTTGATGCTGTAATTCTTATTGTTTCTTTTGCAGAATATAACTCATCCCTTAATTTAGATATCTCTTTATCTAAATTAATAATAGCTTCTAATTCTTTTACCTCTTCATTGTGCTGGCTGATTCTAATAGCCATAATGCTTTTATATTCCTGTGCCTGCTGCATAAAGCTATCTTTCTGCATTACATCTAAAACACATCCGTCAACTTTATCAGATATATTAGCTTCGAATCTATAAATACGGTCTACTAAATTGTTAAGAACCTCGTATTGGGCTTCGTCCATGAATCTACCGATTTTTTCTTTGGTATTTTGGATTTTTACAAGTAATTTATTATATTCCTTACCTTTGCGTTTAACTTCAACAAACTCTTTTGCTGCTTCTAATAAAATCTCTTTTTTCTGTATTTCTTCAGCATTAACGTCTTTGTTTGTCTCTAGTAATTTGATTTCTTTGGTGAGCTCCTCAATCTTGTATTCTTCTTTGTTTATTACAACTGCAAACATTTCAAGCTGCCTTTCTAACTCAAGAAGGGTTTCCTTATCCTCATTGATGTTTTTAAAGACTTCTACGACTTGATCACGAATGAATGAATCCTTTTTACTTTTCAGTCCAAATGCTATCTGTTCATCACTATAAATATCATAAATATATTGATAATGATTATTATCTTTGATGTCTTTTATTGACTGTGCATTTTGAACTAATGAATCAAATTCTTTATCATTTAAGATCTCAAGACAAAGATTAACATTGCAGGTTCTAACAATCTCGTCTGCTAGCAATATACCTTTAGGAGTATTAGCATGCTCCAAGAATTCTTTAATCTTAGCTTTTTGCTTCTCGGTAAAGTCACTTGTTGCAAGCAACTTGGCATCTTTTAATAGCTTGAGTTTGTTATAACCAGCTTCTTGAACATACATTTTTGCTTTTTCGTAATCATTCAATATACTTTGAGCTAATTCCTTTCTTCTACTAAATAATGCAGGGAGTGTTTTAGAGCGTTCCTCAACATTCTCATAATCTTTATACAAATCAAATATTCTTTCATTAACCTGTTTATACTCTTTAACATCCCTAAAAGCGTTATCTTCGTATTCAAGTTCTCTTTGGCTTTTTTGGAAGCTAATAACGTTATATTTAACTGCTCTTCTTGCAAGTTTTGCAGCTAGTTTAAATACTATGTTGTCGTTAGGTTTAATATTAAAGCTCTTCTTATCATAATATAGTTTTAATTTCGCTTTATGCCTTGTAAGTAAAGGATAAGATAGGTTTGAATCAAGTGTTTTGGTAAGTAAGGCATACACGCTTTCAACCGAGCCGCCCTGCCACTTGTTAATTGTTGCCGCATATGCGTGTGTTATATGGTTATATTTCGTAACGTCTATCTTCTTAATGCCTTCGCCAACTACATCAATAGTAAGGATATCCCCTTTAATCTCAAGTATCTTACCCGTCATACCGTTACGAATATTGTAATCTTTATATTCATTTTGTAAGAACATAATTCGGTCGCCAACTGAGAAGTTAAGGTAATTACCCTTAGCAACTTTAATTTTAAACTGCTCTTTCAGCCTTCCAGCCTTAATATAAAGATTTCTAACTAACTGGTTCAGCTCATCTACTTCTTTATTGTTTCTTGTTAGTATTATTGAATCATCAAAGTTTGACTTACCTTCCAGTACGTCAGTCACTATATCAATTGCAGCCATCTTTTTGGCTTGCTCTAAATTCTCATACTCTCTAAAACACTTATTCTCATTATATAAACTTAAAGCTTCATAAAACTCATCATTAGCCATGTGAATAGTTGCTTTTCTTTGCCATTCATCCCTTTGCCTACGAACCTCTGTTAGTTCATATGTACCAAGCTTATGACCAAGATATCCAAACAATTGACCTGCATCAATTGGCTGCGCTTGGTTAATATCACCAACCATTACCACTTTAGCGCCTACTCTTTCCACAATCTTTAGTACTTCACGTATTTTTCTAGCATCAAGCATTCCCGATTCATCAATGACAAGAATATCACCTCTTTTTAGGTCTCTATGATATTTTCTTAAGAACATTTCGGCAGTGGAGAATTCAATTCCTGTTTCATTATAACCATTTCGTGCAGCTGCCCCAGCAAGAGCTATACCATACATTTTGGTACCTTTTGAGGTTTGTTTAGTAAGCTCTTTAAACCTCAACAATAACCTTGTTTTACCTGCACCAGCAACCCCTTGAATAATAGATATATTGTTAGACTTAAGAACATGGCGAACAGCTCCCTGCTGAGGAATTGATAAATCCGTAAGCCCAAGCATTCTTTCAAATTCGGAACTATAATATACATCAGACTTAGTTTTATTAAGCTTATTCACTAAAGTTAAAATATCTTCTTCAACTTTAATATATTCCCAAGTACTATATATGTTCTCGCCTTTTAAAGTTTGTCTAGGCATAAGCCTTAAGTGGTTTTTAATTATATGCTCTCTAAGCAAAATATTGATTTTTTTATCTGCTTGCTCGACACTAACATGCTGATTAATCGCCCTAGTAAGGTCATTTTTAGTAAAGACACCTAATTTTTCTGATAACTCTTTGACTACCTTATTAGATAAGTCTTTAATATCCTTATCTATTTTAAATTCAATACCATCAGATTCACGTGCTTTTAATATTAAATCATCAACGTTTACTTTAACGCCAAGCTTAGATTGAATAACTTCGTCAATCTGAGAATTGGACATGCTATTGAGGGTAAATCTCGAGATAAAGTGACGGGCTTTAGAATCTTTGGCAATTTCAAATATGTTTGCTTTAGCAAAGTTTAACACTTCATCTTTCAATGTTTTATCTGCTTTATTTGAAATAATCCTTATAGCTTTATTAAGGTCATGATCTGTAAAGAATCCTTTACTTTTACGGCAAAACTCTTCGAAGTATTTAGCCGCTAAACTAATTCTTTTCTCTTTGTTAAGTTCTCCAGAATTACTAGAATTAGCTTCAGGATCTTCAGTATTTGAAGCGTCAAAGGATTCATTATCTGAGCTTGAATCATTCTTATCCTTGATAGCACCTTCTAAGTTATTGAGGTGTTCTAGTAGATCAGTTGACTTATACTTTTTCCCTTTTTTAAACGCTGCCAGCATATCACTACCAGTTAGCTCAGCCATATATAAATCCAAGAATTCTTGAAAGCTCTCATCTTTTCCAAGCTTCTGATAAACAGGCTGACATATATTATATAATTGGTCTAAAATTTCCTTATTTGTGAAGTTTACATACTTATGGCATACCAATTTTAAGAGCTGTATAGGATCTTGAATTATAAGCATCGCATTCTTTAAACGGACATCATTATTATGATCAATACGATCTGCAAAACCATCAATTTGATACTTGATTCTAGCTGCATATCCCTCATGTATTGTTGCTTGGACATCAAGCCCTAAATCCTTATAAGATTTATTAGTAATGCGAATATCAAGTCCTCTTTTTACAAAGTACTCATTGGAAAAGGTTGCCCAATCCTCACGTATTGTATCCAGAAAATCTTCTTTATCAATTTCACGGTTTTTCTTCGCAGAAAACCCGTCTTTTTCAATTGCCCTTGTTGTTACAACCACATGTGCATGAGGATTGTGTTTTTTGTCAATATGAACGGCATAGTTTGCAACTAATGAATGCTTATAAACAAAGTTCTGATTAATAAAGTTTTCTAATAAAACAATGTTATCTTCCATAGATATTTCATTATGAAGGGCTATCGTTAAGTCTCTTACATAACGTGCATCTTTTCTTTTTTCAGCTTGTATTATTTTATCTACTAAACTTTGTTCATCTAAACACCAACTTGGGGCATGACTTGGTGCTAATATCTTAGAACTGTAAAGTCCTTGTTTACGAGTAAAATCTTTAGTATCAAAGGTTTTTACATTTGTATCATGGTCAATATTTGTCTCAATTAAACGCTGCGTTAGGCGATATGCGAGGCATGCAACTAGGCTACGATCAGATCCATCTGCTCGTTTTGCTCCAATATACCAATAATACAAATGATAGATAGCCATATTTACTCATTTCGCCCTGCATTGTTCACAATGCGTAAGTGCGCTATTCCGATTCCTCAGAATAGATTATAACCTATGGTTTCGCAACTTGCAAGACTAGTTGCTTATATTTTGTTAATTTTAAGGGGTTCATTGCCACCCCTATAACCCGCTAGGATATTAAACAATAAAGGTGATTAATTTGTTTGACTTTGTTTTACACCCTGAGTTATAATTTAATTTACAGGCAAGCAGGGATGCTTAATGTCTGTCAATGAAGGTGATGGGGTGTAACGCCCCTTCCCTATAACTATTTGTATTGGCATAAATTATGAGTAACATATTAGATAAGATTAAAGCATTAGAAGCTGAAAAACTTGAACTAATTGAAAAAAGACGCACTGAGATTATCAAGGTTTTAGATAAGCTAGGTCTCTTGTTTTGTGAGGACGAGTATATTATAGGTGCGTTAGTTAAAGTTAAGGAAGCAAAGGACAATGATGACAAAGT